>CAZLRL010000133.1:0-7637 GCA_964561645.1 uncultured Desulfobacterales bacterium | reverse complement strand
GGATGAAACTCTGGCTGAGTTACTGAAACAACTGGGCGGCCATTCAGCCATTCCGGTGCGCGAAGAAATAAAGCTGTTGAAGTTGTACTTTCTGATTTAATCATCCCTCCTGGTCTTCTGAAAAAATTTGCCCGCGCCACAACAATTCTAACCAGGTTTCGCCAAACGCTTCCCTATTACCAAACCCAAGGCGAAAAACAGGGCCGCCACCAACATCGCGTAAGTAAACATGGAACCCGCCTCCTTTCTCTACTAAATTTATATATAATCTATAAATCATATATTAATCTGTCAAGCGCCCAGGCAAAATTTCTCGCCTGTCGGTTTGCTTGACAGGCTCAACTCTGGAGGGATTGGTTTAGGAAGGAAGGAGCAGATTAACGATGGCAGCCTTTTTCAGAAGAGACCGCCCAGAATTGTTCGCCGGCTTCCAGGATCAGCTTTGCTTTTCTCTTTTTTATATATGTAATTAATATATAATGAATAATAGCTGCCCGGGGTGGAGGAGTCCCTTCTCCGGTCCCCGGGACGGCGCCAAGAAAGTGGTTCAGAATCCTGGAGAACAGGCATGAAACTTTCCACCCGCAGTCGTTACGGGACCCGTCTCTTGCTGGATATGGCCGCACGTTACGGCCAGGGACCCATCCAGTTGGGCGACATCGCCAAGCGGCAGGACGTGTCGGTGAAATATTTGGAACAGATTATCATTCCTTTGAAAAAAGCCCGCTATATCAAGAGTGTGAGGGGACCGAAGGGCGGGCACATCCTGGCCAAGCCGCCCGAAGAGATCAAGGTGGGGGAAATTGTGGCCCTCCTGGAAAACGGCGCCAACCTGGTGGAGTGTGCCGAGGAAAACGGGGCGTGCGAGCGGGCTTCCCTCTGCCCCACCCGCCTGCTGTGGAAAGAAGCCTCCGAGGCCATGTTTGACCGACTGCAAGCCACCACGCTGGCGGATTTGTTAGAAAGAGCCGCCGCCCAGGAAGGCGAGGATTGAATCTTCGTAATATCAAAGCTGCCGCCTTGTAGAGGTAAGTTATTCCCTCCTTTCAAACCCATCTTGTTAAAGCAAACCGCAGCGCCACTCCTCAAATTGCCAAGATTTATAATCATAGAAGCCATTTCAAATCCTTAGCACGCGCACTCTGCCATTCTGAGCGAAGCGGATAATCTGGTGATTTTAGACCCTTCGCTTCGCTCAGGGTGACACGATTAATGAGTTTTGAAATGACTTGTAGTGTAATAGCGATATTTCTATCATCCAGGACCAAGGGCGATATAGAGAAGCCATGGAAAAGACTAGATTCTTCGGACAAAATTTCCCCAACCTGCTGCAAAAATTATTGTTTTCCTCCTGAACGGTGAAGGATCTCAGCCTATGAAAAAATCGAGGTTCTTCGCCCGGCTCAGAATGATTCAGTGAGCATTTTAGGTTTGCAAGAGCTTCTAGACAAGAACACTGCTGGAACGTGACGCACTTTGACGGTCTTTAAACTTTGGACTTTGAACCTTGAACTTTTCTTACTTTTCCATCGGTCGGAGGCCGTCCCAGCACTTCAAGCACAGCTTGCGGCGCGGGAGATGCAAGGCGTCGACAAAGGCATCCAGGCTGTTGTATTTGACCGAATCAGCCCCGATGCGGTGGGCGACCCAGGCTTCCAGTTCCCGGAGCTGCTCCACAGAAGTTATGTCTCCCTGGTGGAGGAAGCGCCGGGCCAGGAGTTCGTCATAGGTGCGGGTGGAGATGCCAAAGTCGCAGGGATACATCAAAGGGGGGCAGGCCACCCGGACGTGCACTTCCCGGGCCCCGGCTTTTTTCAAGTCGTGGACTTTGTGGAGGATCTGGGTGCCCCGCACAATGGAGTCGTCACACAAGACAATACGCCGGCCTTTGACAGCATGGTGCAGCACGGAGAGTTTCCGTTTGGCCATCTGCTCCCGGGCCACCTGGGTGGCCTGGGTGTAACTGCGGTCCGCATACCGGTTGTAGAGAAAGACTTCCTGGTAATTGAGCCCGGAGCGCATGTGATAGCCGATGGCATGACCGATGCCGCTCATGGGTACCGGGGCCACCTGGTCCGCGGCCAAACCGCCTTCCGCCTCATCCCGCTCAGCCAGCTGGGCCCCCAGATTGTGGCGGGCTTCCAGAACACACAAGCCGTCCAGGCAGGAGTCGATGCTGGCGGTATAGGCCCATTCGAAGGCACAATGGGCCTGCCGGGGCGAGGGCAACTGCTTCAGGGTGTTAAAACCATGTTCGTTGATGAGAACAATCTCCCCGGGCAACACGTCCCGGAGGACCTCGAAATCCAGGTTCTGCAAGGCTCGGGACTCGGAGCTCACCGCGAATTTTCCCCGGGCCTGCCCTAAAATCAGGGGCCGAAAGCCATAGACGTCCCGGGCGGCGTAGATCCCTTCCCGGGATAGAACGAGCAGCGAGTAGGCCCCTTTGATTTTTTCCGCCAGCGCCGCCAGGCCGGCCAAAATATCGTTTTTTTCCAGGATGATCTTGGAGAGCACCTCGACGTTGTACCCCCGCCAGAAAGGGGTTCCCCGGGCCATCATCTCGTGGATAAGTTCGTCGGCATTGATGACGTTGCCGCTGAACGCGACCGCAATTTCCCCCAGCAGGGACTGCCACTTCACCGGTTGCCGCTCTTTCAGACTCACATGCCCGATGCCCCAGTTCCCCGGCAGCTTATCCAGGTCCCGGTCGGTGAAACTGTTCAGGACCTTGCCGTGGTGGGTGATCTGATGCACCCCGTGGTCATAGGTGGCAATGCCGCAATACTCCTGGCCCCGATGCTGCAAAAAGTCGATGCCCTGGTAAATTTCAAAGGCGCAGGGCTTCTGGCCGTACAAACCGAAAATGCCGCAATTATCCTGAAAATTCTTCATGAACTCTGCTTCCTGCACTCCTTCTGTTTGGGCGGTATGAGAATGATAGGAGAGAAATTTTTTCCATGTCAAGTGAATAAACATCGGCATGAGGAGTCCCGGCCGGTCCCTGGCCGCAAAGATAAGGCCTCCTGGGAAATCACCTACAAGGCTGGCTCGGCTGCATTTTGCCGGCTTCTCAAAGAGTTGTTTAAGCCCTGCTGTTTAACAGCAAAGTAATGGGTTTCGTCTCCGCGGACGGGCCCTGGAACTGGATGGGCCCGGGGAAGCGGTAATGATCCTCCAGGGCCCACTTGTGCCTCTCCTGCTCCAGGATCTTGAAGGCCGGCGACTCCAAATCCACCTTCTGCTTCTGAATCACCAACTCCAGGCGGCCCTTGCGTTCTTCCAGATGCATCAGGGGGGCCAGGGGAATGCCGATGGGCTGCCAGGCTTTCACCGGCTGATGCAAGTCCTTGATGGCCGCCATGTAACCGGTGGCCCCGTTGGCCAACAGGCTATAAGCCGCAAAGCCCAGGTTGTAAGTGTAGTCGCAGTCAAACTTGGTGGGGAAAGTGCCCCGGCCGTCGTAGCCGTAATAGTGGTTCTGGGTGCGCAGGATGCCCTTGTAAATCCCCTTGGCCCGCTGCTTGCGCAAGTAGGTGGCCACCATTTCCTGGAGGATGCGCTCGGTATTGACCAAGGCGTATTGAAAGTTGCCGTGGCTGTCCCGGGGGAGCAGCAAGCCTTTTTGAAGCAGCGACGGCAAACCCAGGAACACCCGGCTGTCGTAGTCCCTCCAGAGGTCGCTGTTGTCGATCAATTGCACCTGCTCCTCAAAAGAGAGCTTATGAAATGATTCCTCTTCCGAGGCCTCCCGGTTGTAGGCCGCGATGATGTAGCTGATCTTGATGATCAGGACGTTGATTTCATGGATAAATTCCAGAATACCCTCGGGAATCAGAATAGTACCGTAATTTTTGCCGATCCTGGCCCGGTCCACCACCACGTCGGCGATAAGGCGCACCACATTGTGGATGGTGAGTTCCTTTTCTTCGATCTCCTCCCCGATGAGCAGGACGTTGGGGTGGGTCTGAAAGCCCACTTCCAGGGCCATATGGGAGGAGTTCCGGCCCATCAGGCGGACGAAATGCCAGTATTTCAGGTCCGAGCGGCAATCGGCATTAATATTGCCGATGTCGGTGGCGAAGGCCATGCAGGCGGAATGGTAGCCGAAGGGGACCTGCAGGAGGCCCGGGACCTGAAGGTCGCCGTCGATGGTCTTGGGGATGCCGATCACCTGGGTGCCCGTCTCCCGCAAGTTTTCGGCCAGAAACGCGGCGTTGGTATTGGAATCATCGCCACCCACTACCACCAGGCCCGACAGTCCCAACGCGGCGCAGGTTTGCCGGCACTGCTCCATTTTTTCCGGGGTGTCTATCTTGTCCCGGCCGGTCCCCAGCATATGAAAGCCGCCGGAATTTCGGTACTGGTCCACCATTTCCCGGGTGATTTCTTTATATTCATTGGTGATGATGCCCTTGGGGCCGGCCAAAAAGCCCAGCAAGCGGCTGTCGGGATGGGCCCGTTGGGCGGCTTCGAAGACTCCGGCGATGACATTGTGCCCTCCCGGCGCGGGCCCGCCGGAAAGGACGATGCCGAGGCGCCGGGGAGGCTCCTGACGCGAGGGGCCTTCATCCGGGATGACTTCCACCAATTTATTCCGGCTCACCAGGGGCAGTTGTTCACAGGCCACTTTGAGGGCTTCCAGTTCAAAGCCCGACAGGGGCCGGGTGACTCCCGCTCCCGCGGCCAGAGCCGGGCACAGCTGTGGTTGGTAGGCCCGGCGCTCGGACTTGAAAGGTGTGTCCATTTCCAGCAGCGCCTCGACTTGGGCCTGAGGATCATCACTTGCCATCATGCACTCCTTATATCCTGATACGGTTATGGTCCCTGGGTAATTTCCGAGAACTTCGGACAGGCAAGGGTTATCATATCCCCGGAAGGTTAAATCTTCATAGCAAAAAGAGGCGGTAAGGGAGGGAGTTTTCTCAGGAGGAAACTGTTACCGACTGACGGGGGTTTCTTGGCCGGAGCAATGGTGGAGCATTATTTATGAAGGAAAGAGGGGGAAAAAAGGAAGGGGAAAAAAGGGGTTTTCGGTGCATTGATCGTTCCCAAGTGCAACCCGGGAACGAAAAACAGGTTTTCGGTTTTCGGTTTTCGGTTGAGAAAAAACTAAATAAAGTAAGATACGACCTCGAGCAAGGAAAAATTTGCCATATATACATATTTTTTGATATGGTTAGCAGTATGAAGACAACCGTAGATATTGCTGACCATCTGCTGGAAGAGGCCCGCAAACTGGCCGCTAAAGAGGGGAAGACCGTCAAGGCCCTGGTGGAAGAGGGGTTGCGGAAAGTCCTGGCCGAACGGGAGAGGGGCCAGGAGTTTCAGCTGCGCCAAGCCACCTTCAAAGGTGAGGGCTTGCAGCCTGAAGCCGCGGGGGCTTCCTGGGAGCGCCTGCGGGAGATGGCCTATGGGGAGCGGGGCGGATGATCGCGGT
Source organism: uncultured Desulfobacterales bacterium (assembly GCA_964561645.1). Classification (GTDB taxonomy): domain Bacteria; phylum Desulfobacterota; class Desulfobaccia; order Desulfobaccales; family 0-14-0-80-60-11; genus JBGSLA01. The sequence goes on along the minus strand of CAZLRL010000133.1, from coordinate 2,197 downwards.
GGATACCAATATATTGGTCCATGCCCACCGGGAGGATTCGCCGTGGCATCCCCAGGCCTATGCCAGGGTGAAGGAACTGGCCGAAGGACGGGCGGTGTGGGCCATACCCTGGCCGTGTGTGCATGAATTTTTAGCCATCGTCACCCATCCCCGGATCTATGCCCCGCCGACGCCGCTTCCCCTGGCCCTGGACCAGGTGGAAGCCTGGCTGGAGTCCCCTGGTTTGGTGGGGCTGGCAGAATCCGAGAATTATTGGGCGGAACTGTGCCAGATGCTCACCGCCGGGCTGGTAGCGGGGGCCCAGGTGCACGATGCCCGGGTGGCGGCCTTGTGCCGGCTGCACGGGGTGCGGGAATTGTGGACCGTGGACCGGGATTTCAGCCGCTTCCCGGGTCTGAAGGTTAAAAACCCCCTGGTGGACTGAGAGGAAAGGGAGTTTTCGGTTTTCGGTTTTCGGTGGGAAACATCTTCGGAATTATTATATGAAGAGGAGGGTGTGTAGATACCTTTTCACCCTCACCCTGACCCTCTCCCTCCAGGGAGGGGATTTGAGGAGGGTCGAGTTCATTGTTTTTTCGGGCCTGAGGCGGGCACGGAGGCCCGGCCCACCATTGGTTCTCCACCTTTCCTTGGGGATTTACTGCAAAAGGCGGGATGCGCTAACGCTTTCCCGCCCTACGGCCCTACTTTCTATAAGAGCCCCCCTGGACTATATCTCCGAGCTTCAGGCAAATTGTGGCGACAGGTTGATGGGCTGATCACTTGCCATTAGCAACAATTCTCACCTTCTCAGGCCCAAAAAAGGGCGCTGGGGCGCCCTGTAGTAAGTAATATCCGGGGGTTGGGAAGCTGGTTTACACCCGCTCGACGTTCACCGCCTGGAGGCCTTTGGGGCCTTCGTTGACCTCGAATTCCACCTCGTCGTTTTCTTTCAGGGTCTTAAAACCCCTGCCCATGATGTTGGAGTAGTGCACAAAGACGTCGGGGCCGTCGTCCTGCTGGATGAAGCCGAAGCCCTTGGCTTCGTTGAACCACTTGACTTTGCCGGTGAGGCGCATAACTCCTCCTGGGTGGAAAGTTCAAAGTTCAAAGTTCAAGGTTCAGAGTTCAAAGTTCAAAGTCCGGAGTCCGGAGTCCGGAGTCCGGAGTCCAAAGTCCGCGGAGGAAGCTCAGGAGTGACTGCCGCCGGTCGGGCCCAAAAAAAACGGGGGGCCTGACAGCCCTCCGACTTCTGTTTCCATGTGCTTCTGGTGCCTCAACCACGGGTATTTGGCCTGCTGAAAGGATGACCATCCTTAGCACAGAGATGGACCCCAGTCAAGAAATTTCAGGGGGGCCGAAGGCGGGAAAGGTAATTTTTTTGGTGACTTGACTAGTCGCGGCCCAAGAATCAGGTGAAGGATTACAGGGCGGCCCGTGGCCGCCAGAATTGGCGTGCACGGCACGCCCTATGGCTGTTGGCGATCCCCAACCACGCATAGGCGAGACGCCTGGGCCATCAGGTTTTTTTCAGGATTTTGTAGGGCCAAGGGCTCATGAAGCGAGGCCCAACAACAGGCGCAGGTGGTCCTCCACGCAGTCGGCCAGCACGGTGAGGCTGTAGCCCCCTTCCAGCACGCTGACGAGGCGGCCGTCGGCGTGGTCCTGGGCCAACTGCAGGAGCATGGCCCCCATTTTTTTATAGGCCTCCCGGGTCAGATTCTGGTGGGCCAGGGGATCGTCCTCGTGGGCGTCAAAGCCGGCGGAGATGAGGACGAATTGGGGGTCAAATTCCCGGAGGCGGGGGAGGCCCTCCTGCTCCAGGGCGGCGAGATATTCCGTGTCGCCGCTGCCTTCGGGCATGGGGAGGTTCAGGGTGAAACCCTGGCCTTGGCCGTGGCCTTCTTCCCCGCGTCCGCCGGTGCCGGGGTAGCAGGAGGACGGGTCTTCGTGGACGGACAGGTAGAACACCCGGGGGTCTGAGTCGAAGAGGTGCTGGGTGCCGTTGCCGTGGTGCACGTCCCAGTCGATGATGGCCACCCGTTCCAGGCCGTAATTTTCCAGAATATAGTTGGCGCCCAGCGCGATGTTGTTGAAGAAGCAAAAGCCCAGGGCCCGGTCGTGTTCGGCGTGGTGGCCCGGCGGCCGCACCGCGCAGAAGGCGTTGTCCACGCTGCCGCTCATGACATGTTCCACGGCCGCAAAGACGCCGCCCACG
>CAZLRL010000132.1:6629-7641 GCA_964561645.1 uncultured Desulfobacterales bacterium | reverse complement strand
AATATCCATTAGTTACATTGCAAGTTTGTTTCATTTGAAAGCGAAATTGATATAATAGCAATATACGCCAATTCGAGACCTCCGCGAAAATCATGTAGAACAGCCGCGCCCGGCTGTATTTTGCAGGCGAGGGCGCCTGCTCTGCAATATATTGGCGTAAGAGAAGAATTTTTGGTTTGGGAAACGATTTTCGCAGAGGTCTCAACTTTGCACTTTGAACCTTGAACCTTGAACTATTCCGGGAGAGGATTAGCTTAAGGATCAAAAACACCTGTTCTTGGCTATTAATCATATGAATCATAACCATTCTTCACCATCTGAATGGCTGGACGCGTATGTGGGCCGGCGGGCCCGGCTGGCTTCCGAGGCCTCGGAGTTTCAGTGTGATCCGGACTGCACCCGGCCCGGGTGCAAGAGCCCGGATCTGCAGGTGCCGGTGAGTCTGGTCGACATTGTGGCCGCGGCCCGGCACCGGGGGGAGTCCGTGTCGGCCGCGTTCCGGCGGCATTATGTCCTGGGGCTGTTTTACAATGACACGGATTACTGCCTCAGGACCGTATCTCTGAAGTTGCAAAAACCCTGCCCTTTTCTGGCCGACGATCTGTGCAGCCTTTACCCGGTGCGGCCCCTGCCCTGCATGCTGTTCCCCGAGGTTCTGGTGCACCGGGGTACTTTCGAGGAACAGGCGAAAAACGAGCAGTTTCGGGAATATCTGTGCATGCGCCGACCCCTGACCATATCCCCCGAGCGGGCCCGGGTGCTGTCGACCCTGCGGAAAATGCTGGAGCGGGAAAGCCTGGTCACCAGCTTTTATCTGTTCGGCCAGGGTTTGTGTCATATCGACTTCACCGAGCTGATCCCGGAACTCCTGGCAGGGACGCGAGGTGGAGCAGGCGTCCCTGCCGGCTCAAAACTTCCGGGCGCGGCTGGTCTTCCTGATCCCCGTCCCGACCTCTCAGATGAAAAACCCGCGCCCACGGTCCACCAGGTGCTGGAGGGTTTTTTTAAGGCT
>CAZLRL010000132.1:0-6619 GCA_964561645.1 uncultured Desulfobacterales bacterium | reverse complement strand
CTCCTGGCAGGGACGCGAGGTGGAGCAGGCGCCCCTGCCGGACGAAATACGCCTTCACAAAATCTTCCTTATACATGTAGAGCCGGCGCCCTCGCCGACAAATTACAGGCAGAAGGGGCTGGTTCACAAGATTCTCGACCCTGCCTCTCAGAAGAGAAAATCAAACCTACGTCCCACCAGGTGCTGGAGGGTTTTTTTCAGGCCCATAGCGCGGGGCTGCCGCCTTTTGCCGCGGTAGCCGAAAAAATCGCCGGGCTCGACAGCCCCGAAACCCAGGCGCAGTTCCTGAAATCCATGCAGGACGACCACCTGTACAAAAAACTCCGGCAGCACCGCGACGACCGGGCCCTGGTCTTCCGCTTCACCCGCGGCCAACTCAAACCCCAGCGCCGCAGTGTTCTTCCCTCCGAATATAAGTTCTATGCCTGAGCAGAGCAGCGTTGATAAGATTTCCTGAATTTTGCCCGAGTATAGATAATGGCAAGTTAGTGCGCCACGAGCGCGTTGAAGTGATATAGCAGTAGCGTGCATAACTGTCCGAGTGATGAGGGAGGGCCCCTCGGAGTCGGCTTGCAGGAGCAGGCTCCAAACCACCTTAAGCTGCGCTGGTTAAGAGCCAGGGTGGTGAGCGTTAAGGAAAAGTCGCGGCTCAAGATTGCGGCAGGTGCGGGTCGGGGAGACGAGCGCAAGCGAACCACTGATGAGGTGTCGAAACATTAGAGACGACGTCGAAACTGGAGGCTAGCTTGACTCCAGGACAAGCCCAGGGGGAGCCTGCTGACTGCCTGGGTGGCGTCCGGCATAAAGGTGGCGTGACCCTGATCCAGGCATTCGGGCGGAACGTGGGAACCTGTCGTCCCGATGTTAAGGGAGAAACTCGAGTGGAGGACCCACGAGGGTGAGAGTACCGAGGCGGGGCACGGGGGCGGAACAACCCGTAGTAGCGAGGAAGTCCCGTAATGGGGACGGAGCAAAGGGGTTGTATCGATCAGCTTTACTTGGTGGTCAACCAGACCTGGGAGGAGCCGTTGAGTAAGGCAAAGCCGTTTCGCATTCCTAAGCAAGCGGTATGGGAGGCTTATAAGCGGGTCAAGGCCAACCGGGGTGCTGCCGGCGTGGATGGGGAATCCATTGCGGAGTTTGAGAAGGATTTGAAGAACAACCTTTACAAGCTCTGGAATCGGATGTCCTCCGGGAGTTACTTTCCACCGCCGGTGCGGACAGTAGAGATTCCGAAAGATCGAGGTGGCACACGGACCTTGGGTATTCCCACGGTGGCGGACCGGATAGCTCAGATGGTAGCCAAAATGTACCTGGAGCCACTGGTGGAGCCGCACTTCCACCAGGACTCCTACGGCTACCGCCCCGGTAAGTCAGCGATTCAAGCCGTTGGGGTCGCCCGGCAAAGGTGCTGGCATCTGGAATGGGTGCTGGACCTGGACATCAAGGGCTTCTTCGACAACCTGGATCATGATTTGCTGTTACGGGCCCTCCGAAAGCATACCGACTGCCGGTGGCTCATCCTGTATGTGGAGCGGTGGCTGCAAGCCCCGGCCCAACTACCGGATGGCACTCTGGTGGTCCGGGACAAAGGCACGCCTCAGGGCGGGGTGATCAGTCCGCTGCTGGCCAATCTCTTCTTGCACTACGCCTTTGATATGTGGATGCAGCGCCGATTTCCGGTAATCTCCTTCGAGCGCTATGCTGACGATATCATTGTGCACTGCAAGAGTGAGAAGCAGGCACGCTGGCTCAGGGACGTCGTAGCCAGGCGCCTGGCTCAGTGTCGGCTATCACTCCATCCGGAGAAGACCAAGATCGTTTACTGCAAGGATGACGATCGGACAGGAAATTACCAGTATGAGAGCTTTGACTTCCTGGGGTTTGCCTTCAGGCCCCGGGGAGCCAAAAGCCGCACGGGTAACTACTTTGTCAGTTTTCTCCCGGCCATCAGCCCCAAGGCGGGCAAGGACATCCGGGCCACGGCTCGGAGCTGGCGACTGCACCGATTGAGTGATAAAGGTCTCCAGGACCTCTCCCGTATGTTTAATCCAATCATCCGTGGTTGGCTTAACTACTACGGCAGTTATTACCGGTCAGCCCTTTACCCCTTATGCAATCATCTCAATCGCTTGTTGAAACGCTGGGCAATGCGGAAGTTTAAGCGGTTGCGGGGTCGTCAGAGGCGAGCGGCCCATTGGCTCAGGCGCGTCAAGCGCCAGCAACCTGGGCTGTTTGCTCACTGGCAGTTGGCTTCGCTTCCTCTGGCTGGTCGATAGGAGCCGGATGAGCCGAGAGGTTCACGTCCGGATCTGAGAGGGCGTGGGGGTGTAACTCCCCCACGCTACTCGACTCATGCCCCCCCCCTTGTACGCTTTACTCAAATGTCTCTTTATTTTTCCCTTGACAATTTATTAGATAAGCATATAAATAGACATTAATATGATTATCTAGTATCCAACCGGCCTGGTTATCTTTTGCTTTTCTTTAGTCGGGCCGAACTGAGGAGGTCAATTTGGCCCATCCGAGTCCTGAGCAGGTAATGCCCTTGGCGGACAGCCTCCAATCGGTCGCGTTTGTGGCCAAGAGCTTGTCAGACGAAAACCGCCTGCGAATCCTCCTTTGCATTAGTGGTAGCAAAAAATCCGTCTCCATCATAGTCGAGGAACTGAACCTCTCGCAGCCCCTGGTATCGCACCACCTGAAGGAATTGCGGCGGTCACTGTTGGTGCAGGTCGAGCGGCGGGGTCCTTTTGTTTTTTACCAAATTGCTGATGAGCGAATTTTACCTATCCTGGAAGCCTTAAAGGATCTGGCCGTTGGATTATTGGCAGACAGAAGAACCTTCTAGCCGGGGGTGATCTCAATTATGAACCAAATTCAAGAGATACTGGACCGCATGGCGCCGGACCAGGCCTTGGGTCTAATCGCGGCGGCGCTGAAAAAGCTCTTCCCCCTGATTTCTGAGGAAGAGCAGCTAAACTTTGTGGCTAACCTCATAGGCGGCGCCGGTGATGACAAGGTGGCCAGCATGGTGCATCTCTGACTGGCGGAATGCCTGGACGAAGGTGTCGATCCAACGCACATGTGTCAGAGACTGGTGGATCGGGTGGCGCAATCAAAGGAATTGATGGCCGTCGCCGACCCGGACCTGTTGGTTTTGTTTGAGGATTGGCTGGATGAACTGGAACAAGAGGTGCTCTCCCTGTTTAAAAAGCATGGCAGCCTTGATCCCGGGGATCTGGCCGACAAACTCGGGTTGTCTCAGATAGGAGCCACCTTTCTCATTTCTAAGCTGAAACGGGAAGGAAAACTGGCCTTGTAGTAACGAGGTTCGAGATGGAGAGAAAACGAACCATCATTTTAGCTGTATTGGCGGCTGTCCTGACCTTGGGGGCGCTTTGGTATGCAAATCGTCCGGTGATCACCAAGGAGCCTACCCGGGAAGACGTCCGGGCCGAAGCCCGAAGCGGCGGTTACCACCTGATCAACACCGAGGAACTGGCGGAGCTCTACCGGCAGGAGGCTAAAAAGCTTCTGCTGGTGGACACCCGGCAAGAATGGGAATACCGTACCGGCCATATGAAGGGCGCGGTGCATTTTTCCATGGAGCCCACGGCTTGGTCGCGTTGGCGGGCTCAGGGACCTTTGGCCGAATTACTGGGGCCTGACCGGGACCGACCTATTGTCTTCTACTGAGCGGGCCTAACCTGAGTCCGCAGCGACTCGGCGGCCCGGGTGGCCGTTACGCTCGGTTATAAAAACGTCTATCGCGATCCCTTGGGGTTTCCGGAATGGCAGAAACATGGCCTGCCCGTGGCCAGCGTCCCCTTGAAGCTGCCTGAGAGCGTTGCAGCCACAAAACCTCCCGGTCCGTTCGCCGGTTATGCCATGGTCTGGACCTTGCTGGGCATTTTTGTGGGTGGCATGGCCTTAAATCTCACCCCGTGCATTTATCCTCTGATTCCCATCACGGTTTCTTTCTTCGGCAGCAAAAGCGGCCATGAGCAAGGGCCTTTGCTGGTTCATGGCCTTTTCTATATCGCGGGTTTAGCCGTTACCAACTCCACCCTGGGAGTGGTTGCCGCCCTGACCGGCAGCCTCATGGGGTCCCTTTTGCAAAGCCCTGTGGTACTGATCGTGGTGGCGGCCATCCTGGTATTCTTTGCCACCAGCCTGTTCGGTTTTTGGGAACTGCGCCTGCCCGCCAGCTTAATGCAAGCGGGTTCGAAATCATATGCAGGTTACTTCGGCAGTCTGTTCATGGGATTGACCCTGGGGTTAGTGGCGGCGCCCTGCATCGGTCCCTTCGTGCTGGGGTTGCTTACCTGGGTGGCCAGCCTGGGGTCGCCGTGGCTGGGCTTTATGGTCTTTTTTACTCTCAGCCTGGGGCTGGGCCTGCCTCTTTTCGTCCTGGCCATGTTTTCCGGTAGCCTGGAGAAACTGCCCCGGTCCGGGGAGTGGATGCTCTGGGTGCGCAAGCTCATGGGCTGGGTCCTGGTGGGCATGGCGGCCTATTTTGTCAGGCCGCTGCTTTCCGAATCCGTGAGCGTGTTCCTGTTGGCCGCCGTGGCCCTGGCCGCGGCAGTACACCTGGGGTGGCTGGACCGCACTGTGGCCGTGTTTCGGGGGTTCCAAGGGCTCAAAACCGGCACTGCCTTGATAGGTGTGGTGGTTGCCACCTTCCTGGTGGGATCATGGGCTTTCCGCGGCCCGGGCGTAACCTGGAAGCCCTATTCGGATCATCTCCTTAAGGAAGCCAGACAGGCGCACAAGCCGGTGATCATAGATTTCTATGCCACCTGGTGCACCCCCTGCCGGGCTTTGGAGGAACTTACGTTCCATCAGCGGGACGTCGTGGCCATGGCGAATCGGGATTTTGTCATGGTCAAGGTGGACCTGACCCAGAATGGAAACCCTGAACATGAGCGTTTGCTGGCCCGGTATGGGGTCAAGGGCGTGCCCACCGTGGTCTTCTTGGATGGCCGGGGGAACGAGTGCCAGGATCTGCGCCTGGTGGATTATCTACCTCCGGACCAGATGCTGAGCCGGATGGCCGCGGCCAGCAAAAAATAACGCGCCAAGGAGGAGCACCTTGCTCAAAATTAGAGTCTTTATGAACGACCCTTGCGGGTTGACCTGAAAGCGCTTCCACGAAATCCTGCCCAGGTTGGGTGCAAAATATGACCTCGAGGTGGAGGAAATTTCCAAGTCCAGAGAGGAATACCAAAGTGAAGCCTACCGCGCTTCGGGCCTGCCCCCGGCGCCCGCGGTGATGGTGGATGACGAGCTTGGGGGCCAGGGACCCGGCATTTCTGAGGAAGGCTTGGAAGCGGTTATTCGCCGTCATTTGGGACTGCCGCCCCCTGGAAGCCTGAAAACTGAACAGCCAAAAGTGGAGGAGAACAAGATGCTCAAGGTCAGATTCTTTCTCAACGAACCCAGCGGCAAGCCCTGAAAGCATTTCCTGCAGATAATGCCCAGGTTGGGCCAAAAGTATGACATTGAGATCGAGACCATTTCCAAACCCATCGCCGAGTACCAGACGGACGAGTACTTCGAATTGGATCTGCCCACCGCCCCCGCGGTGATGGTGGGCGAAGAGATCGTGGTGGAAGGCACCGCTGTGGCCGAAGACAGGCTGGAGGCGGTGATCTGCCAACATTTAGGGTTGCCGGCGCCGGAGTCACAGAAGAAAGGCTTTCTGGGCCGCCTCTTCAGCAAGTAGCCTTTTCCCATGTTTCTGGCTTCCCAGGCCGATAAACGGTGGCCCGGAAAGCCAGGTGGCATGGTAATGTTGAGGTTGAGACATGAAGACCGGCAGATTTCGCCGGGCAGCCTTTATTAAGGCTGCCGTTCTGCTCATATTCATCGCGGCAGCGGTGCTCACGGTCCGTTTTACCGGGGTCAAGGAGTTGCTTACGGTGGAAAAGCTGGGGACCTTCCTCGCGGTGGCGGGAATCTGGGCGCCCCTGGCCTTCATCCTGTTCTATGCCATTGGGATCTGCCTGTTCATTCCCGGAACCCTGCTGACTACACTGGGGGCCGCCATCTTCGGCCCCTATTGGGGTTTTGTTTATGTCTGGGTGGCCGCCATGCTGGGCGCCGCGGGGGCCTTTCTCATCGGCCGTTACCTGGGGCGGGAGTTCGCCGCCTCCCTCATCGGCGACCGGCTCAAGAAATACGACGACGCTATAGAGCGCAACGGCTTTGCCACCGTGCTCTATCTGCGCCTGATATATTTCCCCTTCACTGCCATGAACTTCGGCATGGGCTTGACCAAGGTGCGCTTCCCGGATTATCTCTGGGGCACGGGTTTGGGTATTCTGGCAGGCACCTTTATTTTCACCTTCTTCGTGGGGACGGTCAAAGAAGTCTGGGCCAGCGGCCAGTGGGGGCAATTGCTTACCTGGAAGATTTTCTTATCAATGAGTCTCTTTATCTTTTCTCTTTTCATCCCTAAGATCATAGCAAAGCTAAAAGTCTGGGAAAAAATAAAGGCCGCTTAACTACGGGAATATTACAAACATTAATAAGCCCACAGCCAGGGCCGGAAGGTTGTATCCACTTCATTGCTCATTCCCAAGTTCGACCGCACCTGGGACCCCACTTAGTTTAA
>CAZLRL010000131.1:0-7652 GCA_964561645.1 uncultured Desulfobacterales bacterium | reverse complement strand
GATAGATGAGGACGGCATTGTGGTCATGCCCATCACCTCCCTGGGCCTGGATTACTCGGTTCCCAGCCAGCGCGTTTCCAGCGGCATCCCAGCTTTGGATGACATGTTGACCGGCGGGTTTTATTTAGGCAGCAGTATTCTGGTGACGGGCACTGCGGGCGCAGGCAAAACCTCCCTGGCGGCCTATTTGGCGGACGCGACCTGCCGCCGGGGAGAGCGCTGCCTTTATTTGGCCTTCGAGGAGTCCCGGGCGCAAATTATCCGCAACATGCGCTCCATCGGCCTTAAGGGTCAATACTCTATTGAAATTAGCGATCTTTTGGAAAACCCCCAGCTGGCCCAGGGGGACCAGATTCTGGCCATCCCCACCCTGGTGCGGAAGCTGCCGCCGCCCCTCAAAAAGATCATCGGCGACCTGTCCAATGAGGAAAGGGTGCTGGTGGGCCTGGACCTGCGCCCCCAGGCGGCGTAACCGAGGGGCGGGAGTTATAGTCTATTCGGATGGGCAAGAAGGCGGGTTGCGTTTTTTTTCTGGTTCCCAAGCAGGAGCTTGGGAACGAGATGAAAACTTACCCGACTTAAACCAAACGGGAAAAAACTTTATGGATGACCCCAAAAAAAAGGACCTCAACGAAATGACCGCGGCCCTGGGACAGCGGGGCGATAGTCATTATGTCTTGCGCCTGTATGTATCCGGAATGACGCCAAAATCCCAGCGGGCCCTAGACAACCTCAAAGCCATCTGCGAAGAATACTTGCATGACCGCTATGAGCTGGAGATCATCGATATTTTTCAACAGCCGCAGCTGGCCCGGGCCGAGCAGGTCATCGCCGCGCCCACCTTGATCAAAGAATTGCCTCCGCCCCTGCGCAAGTTCATCGGGGACATGTCCCAGACCGAAAAAATTCTGGTGGGTCTGGAGGTCAAACCCAAGTCACGGTAAATTAGTCCCAATTTCGCTTTCAAAGGAAAAACTTTCAATGTAACTGATGGATATGCTTTTTTCTTTTTACAGAAAACCGAAAACGGTATTAAAGGTAGCGCCATGCAAGAGCCAACCAGGCAGGAACTCTTGGAAGAGTTGGCTGGACTGCGCCTCCGCCTGGAGGAGGCGGAAGACACCCTGGACGCCATCCGCCAGGGCGATATAGATGCCCTCGTGGTTTCGACGCCGGAAGGGGACCGGGTGTTCACGCTCAAAGGCGCGGACCACTCTTACCGGGTCCTGGTGGAGACCATTAGCGAGGGCGCGGCCACCCTGAGCCGGGACGGCAAGATCCTCTACGCCAACCGCCGCCTGGCCGAGCTGCTGCAGGCTCCCCTGGAAAGGGTGATCGGTTCCCAGATCCGCGCTTACGTAGCCCCCCAGGACCAGCAATGGTTCGAGGCCCTGCTGCAACTGCGCCGGGAGGACAACCGGGGCGAAGTGAGGCTTCGGGCCGCCAACGGCCGCGAAATACCCGCTTTTGTCTCCCTGAGCCTCCTGCCCCTGGACGACAGGCCCGATAGGCTGTGCCTGGTGGTCACCGACCTGACCGAACAAAAACGCCAGGAAAAAATCCTGGCGGCCGGGCGCCTGTCCCGGGCCATCCTGGACCAGGCGGAACAGGCCATCGTAGTCCTGAACGACCAGGGCGTCATCACCCAGGCCTCCCGGGGGGCCCAACGCTTGTATGACGGCAATCTTCTGCTCCAGCGCTTTGAAGAGGCCTTCCCTCTGGGCTTACAGGTCCAGGGCGGGACGAACTTCCCCGAGGAAGCCTTTCCCCTGACCGGAGTCCTGCAAGGGGTGATTTACCAGGGCGTGGAAGCTGTGCTGCCGCGCCCGGACGCCCCGGACGTTCATATACTTCTGAACGCCGGACCTCTCCAGGATGAAAGCGGCACGGTGCTGGGTTGTATCGTCAGCCTCACCGATATCACCGCCCGCCAGCAGACCGAAGAAGCCCTGCACACCCAGGCCCTGATCCTGGAGAGCATGGCTGAAGGGGTCGCGGTCACCGACAACCGCGGCTATATTCTCCATACCAACCCGGCCTTCGACGCCATGTTCGGCTATGAGCCGGAAGAGCTGAGGGGTCGGCACACCAACACTCTCAATCACTACCCGCCGGCAGAAAACGTCCGGGTGGTCAAAGAAATTCTCCGCCAGGTGAACGCCACCGGCGTCTGGGCCGGGGAGTTTCACAATCGCCGCCGGGACGGCCAACTCTTTTTCACTTCGGCCCGGGTCAGCGCCCTGGAGCTGGACGACAAAAAGCTCTTTATTTCGGTTCAGGAGGACATCACCGAGCGCAAGCGGGCCGAGGCGGCCCTGCGGGAGAGCCGGGAAGACCTGAACCGGGCCCAGGCCGTGGCCCATATCGGCAGTTGGCGTCTGGATGTGCAGAAAAACGAGCTGACCTGGTCCGAGGAAAACCACCGGATTTTCGGGATCCCCCCGGGTCAGCCCCTGACTTACGAGGCCTTTCTGGGCATCGTACATCCCGAGGACCGGGATTTTGTCGACCGGAAATGGACTGCCGCCCTGGCCGGCGAGCCCTATGACATCGAGCACCGCATTGTGGTGAACGGGAACGTGAGGTGGGTGCGCGAGCGGGCCGAACTGGAGTTTGACTCTCAGGGCCGGTTGCTGGGCGGTTTTGGGACCACGCAGGACATCACCGAGAAGAAACAGGCCGAGGAGGCCTTGAGGCAGAGCGAGGCCCGCTACCGGGCCATCGGCGAACTCATCCCCTATGGCATCTGGACGGCCGGACCGGACGGCGGCTGGGAGTACGTTAGCGAGTCGTTTCTCAAAATGACCGGCAAAACTCTGGAAGAGTGTCAGGGGCTTGGCTGGCTGCATCTCTTGCCCTACGAAGATACCCAAACTACTCTGCAAGCCTGGAAGCAATGTCTGGCCACGGGGAATTTTTGGGACTTCGAATATAAGGTCCAGGACAAGGACGGCCACTTTTGCACCATCCTGAGCCGGGGCTTGCCCCTGGCCGACCGGCAGGGCCGCATCACCTCCTGGGTGGGGATCAACCTGGACATCACCGAGCGCAAGGTGATGGAAGATAACCTGCGCCAGGCCCACGATGAGCTGGAGAGACGGGTGGAGGAGCGCACCGCGGCCTTGAAGTTGGCCAACGAGGAGTTGTGGGAGGAAATTGCCGAACGCCAGCAAGTGGAACACCGGCTGCGGCAAAGCGAAGCCCGCTTCACCGCGTTCATGCAGTACCTGCCCGGCGCCGCGGTGATGCGGGACATCGAGGGACGCTATATCTTTGCCAACGAGACCTGGGAACGGCTGACTGGCCAAAAACCGGGACAATGGCAGGAAAAGGTGCCGGCAGATATCTGGCCGCCGCCTATTGCCCAGACCATAAAAGACGTGGACTTCGCCATTTTGTCCACCGGACAACCGGAGGAACGCCTCGAAGAGATAGAACTGGCGGACGGCCCCCATTATTTGCTGACCCAGCGTTTTCCCATTCCGGACGAAAGCGGCCTGCCTTACATGGTGGGGAGCATAGCCCTGGACATCACCGACCGCCAGCGGGCCGAAGCGGCTTTGGCCCTGGAACGGCAGCGCTTCTTTGATTTATTGGAGAATTTGCCCGCGTTCATTTATCTCCAGGCACCGGATTATTCCCTGCGTTTTGCCAATCGGGAATTCCGGCAGCGCTTTGGGGAGCCGAAAGGGGGGACCTGCTATGCCCTGATGTGGGGCCGGGACGAACCCTGTCCGGAATGTCCCACGTTTTCGGTGTTCCATACCGGCAAGCCCCTGGTATGGGAATGGACCGCGCCGGACGGGCACATCTATCAGGTCTATGATTACCCGTTCGCGGACGTGGACGGCTCGCCCCTGGTCCTGGAAATGGGGATTGACATCACCGACCGCCAGCAGGCCGAGATGGAAGCCGCGCGGCAGGCCGCCATCGTAGACGGCATGAACCGCATTTTACGGGAAGCTCTCGTCTGCGAGACCGAAGAGCAGTTGGGCAGCACCTGCCTGGCCGTGGCCGAAGAGCTGACCGACAGCCGCCTCGGTTTTATCGATAGCGTGAACGAACAAGGCAATTTCGACGCCCTGGCTTTCAGCGACCAGGTCTGGGAAATGTGCCGCCTTTCCCCTGCCAAAAAAAACCTGGCCCATCTGAAAAATATTCCACCGGTGGGCCTGCTCGCCAGGCCGCTCCGGGATGGGCGCCCTCTGATGACCAGCGACCTTGCCTCCCATCCGGCCGCCAGGGGCGTCCCCGAAGGCCATCCTCCCCTGACCGCGTATCTGGGAGTACCCCTCATCTCCGGGAAGAAGGTTATGGGCCTCCTCGGCCTGGGCAACAAAGCCGGGGGTTATACCGGCACCGACCGGGAAACTGTGGAAATACTGGCCCCCGCAGTAGTGGAAGCCCTCATGCACCACCGGGCCGAAAAGGACTTGAAGCGGTCGGAAGGCAAATTGCGCTATCTGGCCGATCAGTTGCTCACGGCCCAGGAAAACGAGCGCAAGCGCCTGGCCGCGGAACTGCACGATGAGCTGGGCCACGCCCTGTTGGCCTTGAAACTGGCTTTGAGTTCCATTGCCAGGGACCTGCTGCCCACCCAGGAGAACCTCAAGGAGGAACTTCAGAACCAGCTTGATTACATCGGTGAAGTGATTGAAGAGGTCCGCCGCCTGTACCACGATTTGAGCCCGGGAAACGTGGAGGATCTGGGCCTGACCAAGGCCTTGCGCACCTTGGTCGAGGATTATGCCGACCTGCTGGCGGATATTGACTGGAAAGTGGACCTGGCCGACCTGGACGGATTCTTTTCCCTGCCCGTGCAAACTATTATCTATCGCCTGGTGCAGGAGGCCCTGACCAATATCGGCAAGCACGCCGACCCTGAGCAGGTGAAAGTCTCCGCGGCGCCCACCGACGCCCGGGTGAATTTTGTCATCGAGGACGACGGCGTCGGCTTCGATATCTCCGAAGTATTGCATTCCGCGGCGGGATTGGGGCTGGTGGCCATGGAAGAGCGCCTCAACATGGTGGGCGGCACCTTCGAGGTCTGGAGCCAACCGGAGAAGGGCACCAGGATCTCCTTTTCCATCCCCATCCGGCCGCCGGAGGAGGGGACCTGAGGCGGAGGCTTAGAGTAGTAGCGTTCCCTGGCGCTTTTTGTGGAGCAGCATCTTCCCTCTCTGCAGACTTTGCCGTAGGGCGGGCGTCCCGCCCGCCTGGACAGCCACGATAAGCGGGAGCACAGGCGTCCCGCCTGTGTACTCCCTGTGCCTCTCGTCGGGCGGGCCTGTGACCCGCCGACTCCCTCTCCTTGAATCATTACAGGCGGCGCCCCGACCCAAGGCGTTGTCCGCGTAGGGTGGGCACCGCCCACCGAAATTCCGCGGCCCCAAAAACTGCCTGCCGGCACCAGACCTAACTCAACTCCCCCTCAATATCCTCAAACACATCCTCCAGCTGGTACAGCAGCTTGTCAGCCTGGGCCAGATTCCAGTCCGCGCTGGTCTCGGCAATATTTTTTTGCAGGCTTTGCAGCAGGTCCCGATGCTTGAGTAGCACTTCTCTAAGCCGCGTCCCGTCAAAGGTGTACAGCAGCTTGTCCAACCGGGCCGCCAGGTCATAGAGGGAAGGGTTGCTGCGCACCAGCTCCGGATCCAGATACCCCAAATGCCGGGCCAACTTGGGAAACGTCTCTTGCAGCTCCACCTGATAAAAAGGCCGCACCGTCACGGTAAGTTGCATGTATCTGCTCATGTTTTCCCCCTGAACCCTTTTTATTCTGCAGCGCAGGCTTTACCGTGCCTGTCCCGCTGTAGGAGCGGGGTAACCCCGCGCCTCCGAAAAGATTATTTTCGCAAGCTGAAGCTTGCGGCTACATTTTTAAATCACTGGTACCGGAAAAATTTTTGGTAGGGGCGGACCAGCGTGTCCGCCCGTCAATTTGAGACAACACCAGGGTCGGCGGCAATTTATGGTGCATAAGACGCATCCTGCACAACCTTTGAACTTTGAACCTTGAACTGTCACAAAATCGGCAAATACCGGTCGATTTCGTAGGCGCTGATGTGGATGCGGTAATTGTCCCACTCGATCTTTTTGTTTTCGATAAATTTGAAAAAGATGTGGTCCCCTAACGCTTCCCGCAAGACCTCGCTCTGTTCCATTTCCGCCACCGCCTCGAACAGGCTGCCCGGCAGGTCACCAATCCCCAGGCGCTGCCGCTCTGCGGGGGACATGTGGTAAATGTCCTCCTCCACCGGGTCGGCCAGGGGGTAGTTCTGCTCCACGCCCCGCAAACCCGCGGCCAGCATCACCGCAAAGGCCAGGTAGGGGTTGCAGGCCGGGTCCGGAGCCCGGTACTCGATGCGGGTGGCCTCTTCCTTGCCCGGCTTGTACATGGGCACCCGGATCATGGTGGAGCGGTTGCGGCGGGCCCAGGAAATATACACCGGCGCCTCGTAGCCCGGCACCAGGCGCTTGTAGGAGTTCACCCACTGGTTGCACACCGCGGTGATCTCCCGGGCGTGCTGCAGCAACCCGGCAATGTACTTTTTGGCCAAGGGCGAAATATGGTGGGGGTCGTCCGCGTCGTGGAATGCGTTTTTGCCGTCCTTGAACAGGGACTGGTGGGTGTGCATGCCGCTGCCGTTGATGCCCAAAACCGGTTTGGGCATGAAGGTGGCATAGACCCCGTTTAACCGGGCGATTTCCTTGACCGCCATTTTATAGGTCATGACCTTGTCGGCCATTTTCAGGCCCTCGTCGTAGCGCAGGTCGATTTCGTGCTGGGAATAGGCCACTTCGTGGTGGCTGTATTCCACCCGGATGCCCATCTGCTCCAGCGCCAAAATGGTGTCCCGGCGCAGGGCGTTGCCCCGGTCCAGGGGCGTGGTGTCGAAGTAGCCGCCCCGGTCCAGGATGGCGGGCTCGGTGTTGTTGGCGAAATAAAAATACTCCAGTTCCGGCCCCACAAAAAAGGTGAAACCCTGGTCCCGGGCCCGGCCCAGGATGCGTTTCAGCACATAGCGGGGGTCGCCTTCGTAGGGGGAGCCGTCCGGGTTCAGGATGTCGCAGAACATGCGGCCCACCGGCTGGTCCTGGGGCCGCCAGGGCAGAAGCTGAAAGGTGGTGGGGTCGGGCCGGGCGATCATGTCGCTCTCTTCGATGCGCGCGAAGCCCTCGATGGAGGAGCCGTCAAACCCCATGCCTTCGGTCATGGCCTCCTCCAGTTCCGAGGGCCGGATGGAAAAGCTTTTCAGCATGCCCAGCACATCGGTGAACCAGAGCTGAATGAAGCTGACCTCCCGGTCTTGGACCACCCGGTAGACGTCTTCAATAGTATGACACTCCATAGCTGCCTCCTTGGGAGAAAATTCGGTTTTCTGTTTGCAGTTTTCGGTTTTCGGTAAAAAAATAAGCTTATCGATTAGTTACCTTGCAAATTTGTTTCATTTGACCGCGAAATTGACAAAATTGCCTGAGCAGGGACGGCCGGGCCGGGCGGGGCCTCCCCCCCGACGGAGCCCGCCTGGGGGCCGCGGCCACGTTATGGTCATACCCTCAAATGCGGCAATTATCCAGGAAATAACGAGGCGCGGCCGGGGTTTTTGGGGCCGCCGTTCAGCCGCCCTCTGCCTGCTTCTCGCCCTGCC
>CAZLRL010000130.1:0-7738 GCA_964561645.1 uncultured Desulfobacterales bacterium | reverse complement strand
CATTTTCCAGCCCAGCTGGCCCAGATAGTCTCCTTCGGGGATCTCCGGTGGTATGAGGTCCTGGCCGGTTTCCTGCATCAGGTGGCTCAATATGCTATTCAGGTCCAGGCAGGTATAAAATTCCTGGTAATCCCGTTTAATTAGGGCTGTAGCCATCTGGTGCAAGGCAAAGCGGGGGGAGCTGCGATAGCGGTAATAAAACCCGCCCGCGACCACAATACCGAGCAGCAGCGCGGCGATGACAAAAATCAGGGGGGAGCGTCGCATGGCCCTTTCCTTTGGCGTGGCTTTTTGCCACAGTTTAGTATAGAGGTAAAAAAGATTAAACTATTTTTCAGGTTGGCCATAATCCTACTACGTTAATTTATTCGCTAACTATGTGGATACACTTCTAAATCCCCCCTAACCCCCCTTTAGGAAAGGGGGGAAATTAAAGGACTTTTGACTACTTAACGTTTCAAGAATAAGCCATGATGAGGAAAAATTTGCTTCTCCGCCGGTCTCTCAAAAACGGTCTTAGCCTGGAACTTTATGACCTCTCCCGGCCGATGGCCGGCGACCGCTGGCAGGTGGTCCTCGAGGTGCGCGTCCCCATGCCTGTGACTGAGGCGTTTTTACCGGCCGACCTCAAGGCGCAGGCTCCGGAGGTGATGGAGGCCCTGGGGCCGGAAATTGCCTTCACTCAGCAGGAAATACATCATTTCATTGACGCCCGGGAGGCGCCGGCGCTTTTGGAGGAGATGCAGGAACGACTCCTGCATGGACTGGAGGACTACCTGAGCCATCCAGATTTTGCCGGGCGTTATCTGCGCCAGAAATTCGCTGAACATCAGGAAAGGCAGCGCTGGTATCCGGAGTCCGAGTGAAATGGGGCCGATTTTACCAGGGCCATTTTTTCTGGGCGTGGCCGACATTTTTTCTAGAAAAAAGCCTGGGGGGTCTTTGGTGACATCAGATGTCCATAGGAAACCCTGGCTTTTTGAAAAATCGCCTCTCTACGGGGCTCTCACGAGGTCAAATTTTTGGCCTGGTTCGGCGCGAGCGCGGCTGGCCGGTTTAAGGTGGTCTGCCGATTGACTACCGGGTCGGCTATCTCTAAAATGGCGTCATGCGAACCTTCTCCTTGTCGGCGCGAATTTTTTGGTTTCTCCTGTTGATCTGCCTGGCATTCGGCACCGGCCGTCAAGCGCTGGCCGGAGATTCTCCGGGTCTGCCGCCCCGGCCCCAGCTGGTTAATCCCCAGCGCGCCCCCCAGGCCGCCCGCATTTTGTCACAGGTGGCGCTGCGTTACGACCCCGGGATGACTTCCCAGGCCCGGGACCGGGATTTTCTGGAAAAAGTGGCGCGGGCCAAAGAATTATTATCCATAACCCGGTTAGTGGATTTGCGGCGACAATCCCTGGCCCTGCTGGAGAACCGGGAAGAGCCTTCCTGGGAAACTTTTCGTAACCTCAAATGGCCCCAGGGAGACCGGGTGGGTGTACTTATGAATGTGCCGGTGTGGGTGCCGAGCCGGGCCCGGCGGGTGCCCGCTTATGCCGGTTTTGAGAAACACTGGCAGACCGTGGCCCTGATCCAACCCCGGCCTTCGGGCTACATCTGGTTCGCCGGGAAGCTGGCCGACATCAATGACAAAACCAACTACCGCGCCGAACGCCTGCAGGTGGAGGTGAACAGCCGCTTTGCGCCGCTGGCGGCCCTGTTCCTCGAATACATTTTTCGGGAAGGCTGGTACGAGGTGAACAAGCGGGTGCCTCTGGTGGTGGTGCGCATCGCCGAGGACACCTGGTCGGTGAGCGCGCATGGCGGGCCGGTGATGGCGGAGTGCCTGAGTTTTGCCGACCAGGAGGGCGCCACCTTTGATCCCGTCCTCGTCCAGGGCTATTTCGGGAGCATGGCGGAGCTGCATCACGGCCGCCATGTGCCCGCATCCAATCACCGTTTAGGCCTGGCCATGGATTTGAACGATTTCAATTATAAAGGCGTGGTTGACGGCAATCCCAACGCGGTCAGCAATGCCCTGCGCCACTACAATCGGGAGGCCATGCACCGCCTGGACGCCCGGAACTTGCCCGCCTGGATTTATACAGCGGGGAAATGGCTGGGGTTGCGCATCCCCCAGGAATGGCTGTACACCGGTTTCAGCGCCGACTGGCCCCATTTCGACGTGGGCACGAAATGAGGGGCTATAAGCTTTAGGCTATAAGCTTTAAGTTTTGAGCTTTTTTAAAAAACAGCTCAACCCTGCGTTGATCGGGTACTGCTGTCCGCCTCCGGAAGAGCAACTTTTTTGCCGCCGCAATTCACGGTGGTGCGCTCTTCCATAAACTGAGGGGCGGGATGCGCTTCGCTTTCCCGCCCTACCCTGTTCTTAAATTAGCATAACCTATTGAGCCTCTTGTAAATATCTCATATCTGTCATTCTGAGGGAGCCGCAGGCGACCGAAGAATCTAGATCCTTCGCTTCGCTCAGGATGACAAAAATGACTTTTGCAAGAGCCTCCTATTGATAAAACTTTAAGTATTTTCATCAAACTTTTCGTAACAGCCATAGGGCGTGCCGTGCACGCCGATCGTGGCGGCCACGGGCCGCCCTATAATTTTTTCACGGAGCCGTAATTTATGGTGCGCAGTGCGCACCCTACAAGAATCTAGTTGTTTTTTTAACAGAAAACCGGGAACCGAAAACTGAAAACGGTATTATGCTGCTGGAATTCATTAACGCCCTGAAGGAATCCGCCGAATACCGGGACATTCTCACTCATTATGAGTATATCCCGTCCAAGCCGGTGGAGTATTACCAAGAGGACCCGGGGTTGCCCGGCCCCCTGCGGCAGGCCCTGGCGCGGCTGGGAATCGACCGCCTCTACAGCCACCAGGGCGAAGCCCTGGCTGCAGTCCGCCGGGGCCGACACCTTCTGGTGGCCACGCCCACGGCCAGCGGCAAGACCCTGATCTACAACCTGCCGGTGCTGGAAACCCTGATGGCCGACCCCCAGGCCCGGGCCCTGTATCTTTTTCCCCTCAAAGCCCTGGAGCAGGATCAGCTCAAGGCCTTGCGGGAACTGGACGGCGCCCTGCCCTCCCCTGTTCTCTCCGCGGCCATTTACGACGGCGACACGCCTGTTGCGGCGCGTCAGGCCCTCAAGGCCCGGCCGCCCCATGTGCTGATCACCAATCCCGACATGCTGCACCTGGGATTTCTGCCTTATCACGATGCCTGGATTGAACTTTTCAAGAACCTGCGCTACGTGGTCATCGACGAAGTGCACACCTACCGGGGCATTTTCGGCAGCCACATGGCCCAGGTGCTGCGGCGCTTGCGGCGGGTCTGTGCCCACTATGGTTCAAGTCCCCAGTTTTTGTTATTATCCGCCACCATCGCAGAACCTGCTGATTTTATTAAAAATTTAACGAATCTGGACGTGGAGCTTATCACCGACAACGGCGCCCCCCGGTCCGGGCGGCATTATCTTTTCCTGAACCCTCCCGCCGGTGCGGCCACCACGGCCTCCCAAATTTTTTCCCAGGCCATCCGGCAGAATCTGGCCACTATCTGCTTTACCCAGGGACGCAAGCTCACCGAGCTCATTCACCTGTGGGCCGTACGACAAGTCCCGGAATTGCGGCGTTACATCAGCTCCTACCGGGCCGGTTTTCTGCCGGAGGAGCGCCGGGAGATCGAAGCCCGCCTGGCTTCGGGCAAGATGCGGGGGGTAATTTCCACCAGCGCCCTGGAAATGGGCATCGATATCGGGGGCCTGGACGTTTGCCTCCTGGTGGGCTATCCCGGCACCATGGTCACGGCCCTGCAGCGTATGGGCCGGGTGGGACGCCAGGACCGGGACAGTTTGGTGGTGATGGTGGCCCAGCCCGACGCGCTGGATCAGTATTTCATGAAGCACCCCCAGGAGTTTTTCGGGCGGCCTCTGGAAGCCGCGGTGGTGGACCCGGACAACCCGGTGATTGTGGGGGCCCACCTCCCGTGCGCGGCCCAGGAAATGCCCTTGGAGCAGGACGGGGAAAGCGTCTTCGACCTGAACCTGCACGAACCCGTGCTCACGCAACTGTTCCGGGAGGGGCGCCTGCTGCAGAGCGCTTCCGGAAACGCCTGGTTTGCCCGCTCCCGTTTTCCCCAAAAGGAGGTGAACATCCGGGGCGTGGGCGACTCTTTTGCCATCTTCCAGGTGGGCAAAAAGCGGCCTCTGGGGCACGTGGACGGCCACCGCGCCCTTCGGGAATGCCATCCCGGCGCGGTTTATCTGCATAAAGCCAACACCTTCGCAGTGGAACGCCTGGACCTGGAGCGGCGCAATATCTGGGTAAGTCCGGTGGACCCCAAATACTTCACCCGCATCCAGACCGACAAGGACACCGAGATCCTGGAAATCCTGGAAACCCGCCAGGTGGCCAATTTCACCGCGCATACCGGGCGGCTCAAGGTTACGGAGCGTTTTTTGGCCTACGAGAAGCGCCGCCTGCCGGGCCAGGAACTTCTGGGGGTAGTGTCTCTGGATCTGCCGCCCCAGATTTTTGAAACTGTGGGCATGTGGCTGGAGATCCCGGATCAGGTGAAAGAGATCATCTATCGGGCCGGGCTCCATTTCATGGGTGGCATTCACGCTCTGGAGCACATCCTCATCGCCATGTTCCCTCTCTTCGCGCTGGCGGACCGCTACGATATCGGGGGCATCGCCACTCCGGCCCATCCCCAGGTGGGGAAAGCGGCCATTTTCATCTATGACGGCTATCCCGGCGGCGTGGGTCTGGCGGCCCGGGCCTACACTATCCTGGAAGACCTTCTGCACCGCACCATGGAGGTGGTGAAAGCCTGCCCCTGCGACGAAGGCTGCCCGTCGTGCATCCACTCCCCCAAGTGCGGCTCGGGCAACAAGCCCCTGGACAAGGCCGCGGCCCTGATGACCGCGTCCCTTTTGCTTCAGGGGGAAGAACCTGGGGCAGATGCTTCCGCCGCCGAAGAACCGGACTCCCCCCTCCCCTCCCCTGACGATCCCCCCTTCGGCCCCATCCCCTGGCTGGGCCGTCGCCGCCTGGGCTTTCTGGACCTGGAGACCTGCTGCTCGGCCGCCGAGGTGGGCGGCTGGGGCCGCTGCCATGCCATGGGGGTATCGGTGGTGGTACTTCTGGAGACCAGCCCGGAACGGGTCACGGTATTTCGGGAGGCTGATCTGGCCCAGCTTTGCCGGCGTCTGTCCGAGCTGGACCTGGTGGTGGGCTTTAATGTCAAGCGTTTCGACTACCGGGTGCTCCAGCCCTATACCGACCTCCTGCTGGAGACCCTTCCCACCCTGGACATTTTGGAGGATATCCACAATTTTCTCGGTTTCCGGTTGTCTCTGGGCCATCTGGCGGAGGCCACCCTGGGACGCCAGAAAACCGGGGATGGCTTATTGGCTCTGGAGCTTTACAAGCAGGGCCGCTGGGAGGAACTGGAGTCGTATTGCCGTCAGGATGTGCTGTTGACCAAAAGTCTGTTCGAGTTCGGAGCCCAACAGGGTTATCTCATCTACCAGCACCGCCGGGGCGGCTTGGTACGGGTGCCGGTCGCCTGGGAGGAGCACCGATTTTTCCCGGAAAAATAAAGAAAGTTTTTATAGTACCGAAAGTAAAAAAAAGTTAAAGTCAGCAATCCGGCTACCTTAAAACCTTTTGCCCTTTGGGGTGGCTTGATTTATCATGGCAACAAATCTCAACCTGAGAGGAGATTAAATGAAGCGGAAAAGTCTCATAGGGATTCTGGCAACTTGTCTGGCGGTAGTGTTGCTTTGCTCTGGCATCGCGGTGGCGGCGGAAAAAGAGCCCGTGGTAGGGTACAACGCCGGTAATGTGCAGTTTTCCGCCCCCCTAAGTGCTGAAGACGCGTCTTACCTCGGTTTGGCCAACCCCGCGCCCTTTACCCTGAAAGACATCAAGGCGGACTATGCCCTGGTGGAGTCTTTTAACACCACCTGTCCCCACTGCATGGCCCAGGCCCCGGTGCTGAACAAGCTTTATGAAATGGTGCAGAATGATCCCCAGTTGAAAAACAAGCTGAAGTTTATCTCCGTGGGGCAAGCTAATGACGCCAACGCGGTGAAAATGTGGAAGGCCTTTCACAAGGTGCCCTTTCCGGTGCTCCCGGACAAGGATTCCAAGTTGGGCAAGGCCCTGAATTTCAGCCCCTACCCGGTCAGCACGGTTATGGACAAATCCGGCAAGGTGGTTTGGGTACACGTCGGCTCCTTTGAAAGCGCGGACGAAGCCTTCAAAGAGATTAAAAAAGTGGTCAAATAAAGGGATTTCCTGACCAGCCTCTGGCCCGGTAGCCAGAGGCTGGGTCCTTGAATGTTCCGGCGATTTCTGCGACTGGATATCTCACTATGAAACTTCAGGCCATTCTGGTGGCCACCGATTTCTCGGACTGCTCCGGAGCAGCCTTTCAGACTGCAGCCCAATTGGCCCAGACCTTTCAGGCCAAGATTATCCTTTTCCATGTCATCAGCTTAAAAAGAGTGACGGTCCTGAGCGAGCATCTGGAGCAGGACCCGGAGACTTTGGTGACCTTGTTGCGGAAGCGGGCCCAGGAGCAACTGGCTGAGTTCTTGAAGCGTTGGAATTCCGCCGACCTGAACGTGGAAAGCCTGATTTCGGTAGGTATGCCGTTTCAGGAAATTGCGGTCAAAGCCCGGGACCTGGCGGTGGACCTGGTGACCATCGGCGGCTATGGCCGCTCGGGCCGGGGTCCCATCGAAGAGGTTTTTTTCGGTTCCACGGCCGAAAAGGTGGTGCGGCTGCTTCCCTGTCCGGTGCTTTGTGTGCCGATGGCCGAAGAAACCGAGATAGAGTCAAGTGAATGAGCGGTTCTGACCGGTTCCCCTGCTGTCAGCTATATTCCTGTTTGCTAGACGCGGTTGCAAGACCCCATGGTGCGGTTTTTTTGTCATTCTGAGGGAGCACCGCGACCGAAGAATCTAGTGTCTTCAATAAGTTCTAGATCCTTCACTGCGTTCAGGATGACACAAAATAGGCTTTACCACAGCTTGTAGTCCTAAAATTTTCTTTGTTCCGGTTCCCGAGTAGGACAGGGGAACTGAACATCCCTTCCTTTTTACATAGGAAAATCCACCTTGATTTTGAAGACTTCCTGGGCGGGCAGGGATAAGAGGTCCGTCACTCCCGTGGTTTCCCGAATTTCCTCCAGAATTTCCGCCAAACGGGTCCTGGATTCGGCGATGAGAGTGAACCAGACATTGTAGCGGTGCTTTCTCAAATAGTTATGGGTCACTCCGGGGTAGCGGTTCACCACCGCCGCGAAGCGCTCCAGGTTTTCAGGCGGCACCCGGGCGGCGCACAGGGTGCTGGTGTAGCCTAACTTGCGGGAGGTGAAATTGGCCCCGATGCGGCGAATAATCCCGGCCTCGTACAGGGCCTGGACCCGGGATAAGACTTCTTCTTCGCCGGCCCCTAGCCTGCGGCCCATCTCGGCATAGGGCCGCGGCACCAGGGGAAAGTTGGACTGGATTTCATTTAAAATGGCCCGGTCCAGGTCGTCTAGTGGGGTTTTCGGTTTTCGGTTTTCGGTTTTCGGTTTCATTGATTCATGGAGATCCACAAGGCGGGAGGCGCTTCGCTTTCCCGCCCTACGGCTACTTAAATTTGAACGGTAGCACGGGCTTCCAGCCTGTGCTGCACGGGCAAGATGCCCGTGCTGCCGAAAAAGGGGTTGGGAGGGGATTTG
>CAZLRL010000129.1:0-7747 GCA_964561645.1 uncultured Desulfobacterales bacterium | reverse complement strand
CGCCTCCATTTTGGCCACATTGGCCCGGGCCGCTTCCAGACGGGCCTGGGCCGCGTCCAGCTCCCGGCGCAAATCCTCGGATTCCAGTTCGGCCACCACCTCCCCCGCCTGAACTTCCTCCCCCTCCTCGAACCGAATAACCGCGATTTTCCCCGGCACCTTGAAGCCCAGATCCGTCTCCGTGGCCTCTATGTGCCCGGAAAGACGCAAAATCCCGGGCTCGGTCTCCTGATTGCCCCAATACAGCCAGACCCCCAGGCCGACCACAACCCCCAGCAGGAGCAAAATGACCACAAGACGCTTCACAACGTTTGGCTTTCCAGGTGCTTGGATTTAGTTTACGCGGCGGAGGTACTTGAATCTGTTATAAGTTAGGTCGCAGAACCAGATGTGGCAAGAGATTCAGGGGAAAGGGGCGGATCACCAGCACCCTTTTGGCCAAGCCCTTCCCGTTTACGCGGTTGGGAGGGAGTTGGGGGGAGGAAAATTTAAATAATATATTCAGAGACTTATTTTCACCCCCAACCTCTGCCCTGCCCCACATATAATTACGTAGGATGGGCCCTGCCCACCGAGATTCTGGGAACAAAAAGACCCTAATTTATGTCCCAAGAGGTCATTATGAAGAAAAATTCTGGTGGCACAGGTTTTCAACCTGTGACTGGCGCGGGCTTAGCCTCGCGGCTACATTCTTATTAGTCCGGATTGCCTGACGACTGCACAGAAACCTACGGTCACTACAGTGGTCAAGGGGGATTTGTCTTCAGCCCTTAAAAATCCCCCTAAATTTCCCTTTAGAAATGGGGGACTTTAAAACCTTCTCAGAACGAAGTGCTCCAAAATAAATGTCCTGGTATTTACGAGACGCAACCCTAAGTCTTGGGAGCCTTCCCCGCCTCTTGGTCCCCCGTACCCTTGGGCGGCTGTGCGGGCGCTGCTTCCCCCTCCCGCTTGATTTCCAGGGTGGCCTTGAGGCCTTCTTTTAACACCAGCTTCGGGTTGGGCACCTGGAATTCCACCTCGTAATAGGTGGGCTGCTCCAGGGAAATGGCCGTCGGGGCCCAGGGGAGACGGCTGACCCGGGCGGTAAATTTCCGGTCCGGCAGGGATTCCATGGTGATCACCGCCTCGTCCCCCACCTTGAGTTTGAGGGCCTCGATTTCATGGACCAGGGCCCGGAGCAGCATGGGGTCCATGACCCCCACCATGATCACCGGGGTGCCGCCTTTGATAACCGCGCCCGGACGCAGGTCCGGATGCATCCACACCACGTGGCCGTCGATGGGCGCCTCTAAAATCCCCTGCTGGGGAACCTGGGTCCCTTGCACCGGCACCCCCAACTGTTCCCGCACCAGGGCCTTTTCCTGCCCCAAGCTCTGCTGGGCCTGGTCCAGTCCCTCACCGAGGGCCGCCCGCTGCCGCGACAGGGCCTTGATTTCCCGCTGCACCTGCTCCAATTGTTGCGGGGCCGCCAGCTTTTTCCCGGTCAACTCCTCCAGGGACCTTTCCTTGTTTCTCAGGATGGCCAGGCCCTTGTCAATATCCGCCAGGCGGGCTTTGAGTTCGGTAATCTGCGCCGGCGACAATTGGCGCCGCAGGGCCGCCAGCGACTCCGGGATCAGGCGGTAGCGCCCCAGGACCTCACCCTTCTTCACTTCCTGGCCGGGCGCCGCCGACAGAGTCAGGATCTCTCCGGCCACCGGCAGCACCACCGGACGCTTCAGGGAGCACACCAGCTTCCCCGTGAAAGTGAGATCCGCCGCCCCGGCGGGCCTCCCGGTCCCCACCAGCAGCAGGCTCAGGCTGGCCAGCAGGACACCACCCCACAGCAAAATTCGACGCCGGTTCCTACCGCTGATTCTGGTGGTCAAAGAAGTTTTTTTGCTACCCGGTAAATTCATTATGCAGCAGTCCTTTTTACGGTGACTCCAAAAAATTATTTAATCCCAAATGCCTGCCAAACCGCACCCTTTATCGCCCCGCCGGCCGGGCCTGACCAATCACCCCATCGTTGCCTGCCGATGGCAGCCTGTCTGAAAACCTGTCTTCACGTTCGCGCCGGGAGGAATACTTATGGTGAGGAGCAAACAAGGTCCGGCGGCATTATGCTCTTACGAACTGAACCTCTCCTCTTTGACAAACCGATACACCAGTTCCCGGGTGAGGCTTCTCAGTTCCACCGCGGCCAGATCATACTCCATGGACTTTCTGGCCAACTTGATCTGAGCCTCGACGTACTCCCGCCTGGCCTGCATGAAGGCCGCAAAGTCCAATTCACCGGTGCGGTAGTAGGTCTCGGCCTGTTTCATCTTCAGACGGGCCAGATCGGCCTGGGCCTGGGCCAGTTGCATTTCCGTGGCCGCGGTGCGCAGATCATCCTCCACGTCCCGCCAATCCTGCAGCAGCTCGTGAGCCTTCACCTCTTCCTCGGATTCGAACTGCTGGAGAACCATCTTCTGCCGCTTGACATTCCGAATCCGTTTGAAGCCCTCAAAAATGGGGAAGTTGAGACCCAGGGAGAAAAACGTGCCCCGGTTGATGTTCGAGGACACCGGGTCGGGTGTCTGCACTACCACATTGAAGCTGGGCATAAACTTCATCTTGGCCAGGGCGACGTTCCAGGTCTGCAGCTCCTGGCTCAATTGCTTGATGCGCACGTCGAAATCCCGTTTTTGGGCCTCCTCCAGGCTGGCCTTGGCGGGCTCGAAATCTCCCAGTACCTGGCGGCGGGCGTTGGTCAAATCCAGGCGCAGGGGCTGTCCCGGTTCCAGGTCCAGAAACTTGCGCAGACCTTCCTCAATGCGTTCCTTGGTGGCCAGCAAGGCTGCCCGGTGGGCCCGGGCCACCGCCTCTTCCTGGGAGATGATTTCCACCTCCATGGGCACCACCTGCCCCAGTTTCTGCCGTTCCCGGGCCGAGCGCAGGTTCTCCCGGGCCAGCTCCACGTAGGTGCTCTGCAACTCCACCAGGCGGTTCATGCCATGCAGCTCCAAAAAGGACTTGCCCAAGGTCTCAATGCCTTTGGACATGACCTTCAGGTGAGCCTGCCGGGCGATCTCGGTGACAACTTTTCTCGCCTTGAGAGACAGATACGCCATCAGGGGATTGTAGTCCCCGGTGGTGAAAGCCACGTAATAGGTCTGGGGGTCGGTTACCGAGGGGTTGTCGGGCTGGCTGGGGTAATACCGGCTGACAAAAAAAATCGACGGCAAGAGGTCCGACTTGCTGTCAGCCTCATCCAGGCGCCTGACCTTGATTTCCAAATGGCTCTTGTTGAAAAAGGGCGAGCGGCGCAGGGCCAGCCGGACCAGGTCGTCAAAATCCGCCGGGGATTGCAGCACCGCGGTATCAGTGGTGGCTCCCGGTTGCCCGACGGCCTCGACGGGAATCTGGTCGGGGGCCTCGGCGGCAACCTCGGCGCTCTGCCCCGAAACCGGCCAACTCAACAGGAGGGCTAAAAGTATCCCCAGGACTAGAGAGGGAAAGCTGGAAAAAAAGACACAAACCTCGGCCCTTCCCTGGGACGGGCCTGCCGTTCGGCTCAGCATTGAAAAGAACTCTCCTGAATTGGCGCCCATCCCGGCGTTGCCCTTACCTCAAGCCTCCCTGGAGAACGCCGTCCTCCATGGGACAGACCCGAGTGCAGCGGGCGGCGATGTCGGGGTCGTGGGTCACTACCACCACGGCCGTCTCACCCCGGGCCGCGATTTCCTCAAAATGTTCCATGATCAGATGGCCATGGCGGCGGTCCAATTGGCCGGTGGGCTCGTCCGCCAAAATCAGTTGGGGCCGGTTCACCAGGGCCCGGGCTACGGCCACCCGCTGGCGTTCCCCGCCGGACAGCAGATTGGCGGAATGGTATAAACGGTGCCCCAGATTGACCCGCCGCAGGGCTTCCAGGATGCGCTCCGGTCGCTCTTTGCGCTCCACCCCTTCATAAATCAGCGGAAACTCCAGGTTTTCATACACATTACTGTTTTCCAGCAGATCACAGGTCTGGAACACAAACCCCAGACGGCGGCGGCGAAATTCCGCCTGCCTGGTCCGATCGAGCGTCAACAGATCCAGGCCCTCCCAGATGTAGGCACCGCTGCTCGGGGCCTGGAGCAAGCCCAGGATAAACAGCAGGGTGGACTTGCCCGAACCGGAGGGACCCATAACCGCCACCATTTCCCCGGGGCACACCTCCAGATCGACTCGGCGCAGCACCTCGATGTCCCCGGCGCCGTTATGGTAGGTCTTGGTCAGGTCCATCACCTGAATCATCGGGGCCGGGGTGGGGGCGAATGTGTTCATAATCGGGGCCAGTTTATTCATATCGAGTGGCAGAGACCACCTCCATGCGCGCCGCCTGGACCGATGGATAGAGTCCGGCGAACACTCCTAAAGCCACCGCAAACACCAGGCTGAAGGCCAGACAGGTGAAAAAGAGCTCCTCCGGGGGACGCATACCGATCCACAGGCCCAGCAGTTCCACCAGAACTCTCCCCAGAGCCACGCCGATGATGGCGGCCACCATGGACAGACATAGGGCCTCGGTGAGGAACTGGGCCAAAATGTCCCGGTCCTCCGCGCCCATAGCCTTCTTAAGGCCGATTTCCCGGGTGCGGGTGCGCACCGCGGCCATCATGATGTTCCAGATGCCCATGCCACCCAGAATCAGGGTGGAGGCAAAAGCCAGATAAATGAAAAATTCGATCCAGAAAGCTACCCGCTTGACGTGGACCAGGTTCTCCCAGGAAACCTCCACCAGCAGGTTTTGCGCCGATTGGTGCGCGGCCACCACTTTCGGAATCGCCTCGGCCACCGGGGGCACGTCGTCCCAGGTGGCGCAGCGCACGTAAAGCCGGTCGGTGATTACTTTATTCTGGAAACGGTCCCTGGCCGTGGTCAGGGGCACAAAAACACTTTTATCCAGGTTGATGTCCCTGAGACCCTCCACCACCCCGGCGATCGTATAAATATCGTTGTCCAGCTCCAGGGTGCGGCCCGCCACCTCCATGGTGCCGAACAGGCGCTCAGCCTGACGGGTGCCCAAAACGGCCAGGCGCTGGTGATCCTTGACGGCCCGGGGTCCGAACAGGGACCCGGTCAGGGAGTGCAGACCGCGCATCTCCCAGAAGTTCTCGTCTACCGCCACCACCCCGAAAACCTCCGGCTCGCCGTCCCAGAAGGTCTTGATCTGATCAAAGGCCACCAGGCTGGCCACCGACACCCCCGGAATTTTCTGAATCGCGTCTACCGTGTCGGGCTCAAACTGGTTCAGGGGGTCTTGGGGGCGATACTCCAGAACATTGCGGATAATCGTCACCCCACCGATGAAGGCCAGGTCTTCATTGAAGTTTTTCTTCACGTCCTGGCCCATGGTGATGATGGAGATAAAGCCCGCCACCCCGATGGCGATCGCCAAAACCACGCCGAGATACCGCCGGCGGTGGCGAATTACCTGGCGCAGGCTTACCCGCACGAGGTCGTCAAACCGCAACTATACTCTCCTTATGGGGGGATCATTTTCCTGCCACCTCCATCGGGGAATCGATGGAGGTGCGGTTGGAGACGCCGGCCGGATCGAGGGACCGTCCCTGCTCCGCCAAATCCACGGCTCGGACCCGGTGCTTTTTGGCCAGGCGGTCAAGGACCTCTAAGACAAAATCAAGGTGGCTGTCTTGGTGGGTGCTCATGTAGGCGGTGCGAATCAAGGCCTTGCCCCGGGGTACGGCCGGGGAAATGGCCGGCAGCGCAAAAACCCCTTCCTGAAACAAATCGGCTGCCAGGAGCGCAGCCTTTAAATCAGAGCCGATGTGAATGGGCATCACCGGACTGAGTGGCTCCCCGATCACCAGGCCTATCTCCCGGTAACCGGCATGAGCTTTGCGGATGTTCTTCCAGAGATTTTCTATCCGCTCCGGCTCTTGTTCGAGGATGTCCAGACAGGCCATCACCGTGGCCGCACAACTGGCCGGCAGCCCGGCGGAAAAAATCAGCGTACGAGAATGATGGCGGACGTATTCCAGCACCTCTTCTTCGTCACTGGCGATAAAACCCCCGATGGAAGCCAGGGCTTTGCTGAAGGTCCCCATGATGAAGTCCACCTGGTCGGTCTGACCGAAAAGAGTCGCCACTCCTCTCCCCCCGGGACCGCAAACCCCCAAGCCGTGGGCATCATCCAGATATATCAACAGGTCCGGAAAGGTCTCCTTCAAGGCCACCAGATCGGGCAGCGGACACACATCTCCGGACATGCTAAAGACGCCTTCGGTGATTAAAATTATGACGCCGTCAGAACTTTTCTGGCGGGCCGCGACGATCTTTTCAGCCGCAGCCTGGGCATCATTGTGCGCAAACGGGATCAGCCGGGCCTTGGAGGCCTGGCAGCCTTCGAAAATACTGGCATGATTCTCCCGGTCGCACAGAATGATGTCCTGTGACCCCAGCAGGCAGGCGATGGCCCCCAGATTGGTACTGAACCCGGTGACGTGCAGCACGGCCCGCTTTTTGCCCACAAAGTCCGCCAGCCGCTCCTCCAGGGCCTCGTGCAGGGTCATGTTCCCGGACAGAAACCGGGAACCTCCCGGACCCGTGCCCCAGCGGCGCATGGCCTGCATCGCCGCCTCCATCACCCGAGGCTCGTGACTCAGGCCCAGATAATCGTTGGAGCCGACCATTACCATCCGCCGGCCGTGTACCTCGACTTCCGGTCCCCAGGACCGGGAAATGGGGCGAAAATAGGGATAAACCCCTTGTTTTCTCGCCCCTTCCACGAAGCGATGGAAGGTCAAACAGCGTTTCTTTAGCATCATAGGAGAATTATACTTGGTTTGTGAAAAAATTCCACCTTTTGGGAAAGTATGTTAACAAAAATTGTTTATAAGGGCAATTATTCCGTACACCTTAAGAAATTTTTCTTTAGCGCCCGGTTCAGCTCCCTTTTTGTTCCCTCAAATCCACCACTACCTTGACACTGTTATAATGTACCTTATCCAGGGCCGCCTGAAAAGCCTGCTGGTAACGGGACAAGGAGAAAATGTGTGTCACCAATCCCTCAAGAAGATAATCATCTCCGGCCACCAGATCAACCGCCAACTGATAGGTACGCACCTGTTGACCCTGCCACTGACCATACGCGTAAGTCGCGGAACCGGTTACAATAAGCTCCCGGAACCACAGACTGGAAATATCCACCCCGCTCACCTTGCCGGCCGTGCCCACCAGCACCATGGTCCCCCGGGCTTTTAAGGCCAGAACCCCCGCCTGCAAAGAATCGCTGCTCCCCACACAGTCGAAAAAATAATCCGCCCCGCCTTCCAGATTGCCGCCCCCCAGGGTGGTGGGCAGAAACTTGCCCCCCAGGGCCTCACCCAATTCCCGGCGGCTGGGGTTCAGCAGCACCAGGTCTGCGCCCCCCGCCTCCGCCAGGCTCCCCTGGAAGGGGTGGCGGGCCACCGCCACCAGGCGGGCCTTGCACCCCAAAGCCCTGAGACACCTCAAGACATGTTGCCCGATAATCCCGGTGCCGTAAACCACCACCGTGGCACTGTCGGCCGGAAAATGGTCCAAAACCGGCTGCAAAGCACTGGCCAGGGAATCAATGAGCACCGCCCGCTCATCCGGCAGCTCCGGCGGCAGGCGGAAAAGACTGTGAACCGGCGCGGCCATGAGCTCGGCCAGGCCTCCCCCCGCCTGCCGGGTGAACCCCAGAATAACCCCCGCCGGCAACTCCCCCTCGGTGAAGTGCTCGCAAAGATTG
>CAZLRL010000128.1:1089-7750 GCA_964561645.1 uncultured Desulfobacterales bacterium | reverse complement strand
GGCGAGACGCCCGCCCTGCCAACCTTTGCCTGGCTTTGAAAGAGCCTATGCCTCGGCGCGACTGCTAAAAAGTAAAGACCTTGTACTCCGGATTGACCATCATCTCCACCAGCACACTGCCCGCGGAGATGAACGCGCCTTCCACCAGCTCGTCATCGGAAATGAGACGCTTGTCCGCGCAGGCCTTGCATACGTGTATGGGGGTTTTGCGGGAGATGAGCTTGTCCAGCAGGTCTTTCATGTGCTCACCGGTGGAGGACCGGATGCCCTCGGCCATACCGATCTGGGCCCAGTGGATGGCGTCGTCGATCAAGAAGAGCTCCACGTGCTTTTCCATTTCCGCGGCGATGGCGGCAAATTGGAGGGCCCGGGTGGCGCCCCCTGCCTTTTCGAAACCCTTGGACATGACAAAGAGAAATTTTTCCATGGGAATTGTCCTCCGCATTCATTATTAAACCGCACAGTTGGTAATGACGGAGGGTAGCCGGACCTACCCTGCCGCTTTTTTTGTATCGTATTTCAGACCAAGCTCGAAAAAGTTTTCCCGCGCCAGAGAAAATCATTAGAAGGTGGTGAGGTCGATCTGGTCCGGGTTGTCGTTGTGCTTTTTCGCCAACTGGCGAAACTAGGGCGGTCAGAACTTCCCCATCATGCCGTCGGACAGCACCCAGGGCTTGTCCTGGCTGAAATCATCACCGACTCACCTGCTCTCCGTCCTGCCGGGCCTCGAATTCATGGCTACGCCAAAGATGGCCTTTTATCTGGGGGTGAGCGTCGACCTCATCGGCAGAAACACTGACGCCAGGGTGATGCCGATATTTTCCCTGGTCTGGGTGGTCAATTAAGCATAGCCGCGAGGCTAAGCCTGCGCCAGCACAGGTTGAAAACCTGTGCCACCAATATTTTCCTTTATAATGATCTGTTGGAACATAGATTAGGGTTCTTTGGCCTCATAATCTCGGTGGACATACCCCACCCGACGTCCGGATTTACTAAAAGAAAAATGTCAGGATCAGCAGCACCAAGCCGCCGAAATAGAACAGGGGATAACCCCAGAGAAGGTAGACGTCGATTTTCTGGGTCAATCCGGTCTTACCCCTGGCATCCAGGCGCTTCAGCGCCACATTGAAGACCACGGTCAGGGCGGTGACCGCAAAAGCCACCAGGAGGATGGTGTCCAGGAAGGTCAGGTAGCCCAACCGGGGCAGGTCGGAGCCGATGGTGAAGTTAAAGGCGATGAACACCAGCAAGTTGGCCCCGGTGATATCGACCCGCTTGGAATAGTCTTTGAGGAAGAAGGCCACCCAGGACACCGTGATAATAAGGAGAAGGGGAATAAAAATACGAAACAGGTAATAGCTCAGGTGACGCCGGGCCAGGAGCTCGAAGATATACCGGGAATAGGTTGAACCATCCGGCAGGGTTCTGCCGCCTATCTGGACGCGGTGCTGAGTGAAATACCATTCCTCCTCGCCCAATTGCTTTCCCAAGCCGGTATACTCGGGCAGAAAGGTAAAGACATAGTCTTCCTCGGGGTCCACGCTTTCCAGTTTGATGAAAAACTTCTGAGTATCCAGGGGGAATTTTTTAAAATTAAAATCAGGGGCCTGGAGGGTGGCGGAAAAACGCTCGTAATATTGCACCTTGCCTGAGGCGAAAACCCAGAAGGTTTCCCCCTGGGACCAACGCTTCCCTTGTTGGTTGAAAAAGACAAAACGAGGCCACCTCAAGCCCTGGTGGACAATATATTTCTCGAACTGGGGCAGGTCAAAGGTCTTGTAGCTGCACTGGCAGCTGTCCGGACTGAACGCGAAAGCCGGATCTTTCCATTCCAGGACCAGGTCCCCCACCACCCCGTAATTTTCATCTTTCTGGTTCACCGCGCTGATCTGGTCCACAAAGATACCGGTACGGACCTGGATGGGTTCCAGGATCAGGGGCCGGCCCACGGACTGACCTTTGCCTTGGAGGACTTCAGGGGCATTGAGCCCGAGCAGCAGCCGAAAGGAACCGGAGGTCTGCCCGCCGCCCCTCGAGGTGCCGCTGATATGCACCGTGTAATGCCGGGATTCCTGCTTAAAAGTGTATCGGAGCTGAGCCGCATCTTGCTTTCCCTGCAAATTGTCCGCCCGGATGATCTTGCCCCCGTAATTTTTCAGGACCAGCGTCGGTTTGAGGTCGCCGGAAGTGGCCTGGACCCAGACGTGGAGGATGGACCCGGGGTTGATGGTCCGCAGCCGGTAATAGGTGGAATCATGCGGGGGCGTCAAGTTGCCCTGCACTTCCTGGACGCGGAGGCGAAGTTCGTAGGGTTGGGCCAACTTGGCGATCACCCGGCCCGTGGGGCTGGCCTGGCCGGTGAGTACCTGGGGGGCGTTGAGGCCGATGAGGAGGCGGTATTGCCCGAAGGTCAGTCCTGAGCCCTGGTCACCCAAATGCTGGTGAAACCCGGTTACCATGAGCCGGTAATCGCCGTCAGCCGGGATTTTTAGTTTTAAGGCCGCATCAGATCCCTGGCCGCCGTCGTCGTCCCAGGCCAGATAAGAGGAGTCCAGCAAATCCCGGAAAGCCTGAAAATGATTTTCCTGGGATTTTTGTAACACGTTCTCTGAGAGTGCCTCGAACGACTTGGGGTCGAACTTGCTGTCGGCCACCGCACACCAAGGGTCCAGGTTGCCCGAGAGCCGTGCCATGTACACGTAGAGGACGTCGTTCTTCTTCAGGTTGGGGAGCTCGTAAATTTCTTGCTCGCCGGGTTCCAGGTAGCCGGTCAAGGTCTGAACCTGGGGCAGGGGCTGGGCCAGCCCGGGCGCAACCCAGAGAAAGAAACAGATAAACCAACTCAACCATAATCTCCCGGGGAGGAGACGGATCGGGAACAGAGAGGAGAATTCGGCAGCGTCAACATTCATCTAGGATAGCTCCCTGACTGCTTTAAAAAATAATGCCCCAAGGTCAAAATGCAAGGCCGCGCCCCGAGACGCGGCCCTGCCGGGGGTGAGCCGGGCCAACCGGTGGAAAGAGTCAGGGAGTTCAACCTGCAGGTGGAGACGGTGTTGCGGGGCTAAAGGAAAATTATAGAGATTGTTAATTTTTATTATCTATGGGCTAATGTAGAGGACGTATCAATGTCTTAATTTCTACAGCTGCGCCCTAAATTTGTTCAAGTTTGGTATAAAGCCTCAGTTTTAGTTCTTCCCACCATGTTGGCGTAGGAAGTCAGCCACACCTTTACGACCATTTAATTGAGCTCTCCCCAAGGGGGTACGGCCGGAGTTGTCTTTTAGATTGGCATTTGCTCCTTTATCGATCAGATACTCAACTATCTTTTGTTGATCGCTGCCAGCCGCTAAATGCAGGGGAGTTTGACCATTAATATCTTGGACATTAATATCAGCCCCTCGCTCAATGAGCAGGATGGCCGCCTCCGGATGTCTCTTTCCAACTGCCATCATCAAGGCAGTCCAGCCATCTTCATCCTTCGTATTTACCTGAGCGCCCTTATCTAAGAGGAATTCGATTGTAGCAGGGTGACCTCCAGCAGCCGCGTAGTGTAGGGGTATCATGCCGGGAGTGGCTTTTGCACTACAATTGGCACCGGTATTCACCAGCAAGGCTGCTACATCTTTATGACCTAATAGCGCGGCCCAATGCAAAGGAGTCATATTACCTCTATCTTGTTGATAAACCGCCTCACGGTCCTTGGACAGCATTTCCTGCATATCGGCTAACTTGCCTGCCCGCACCAAGGCAAAGATAGGTGGATCCTGTTTATCCATGTCGGCCAGGCCGCCTTTTTTCAATAATAACTTAGCAACATTCCAATACCCCTCCAAATAAGCATAATCAAGGGGAGTCATAGCCTGCTTTCCGGGGCCGTTGACCGCAGTGCCATGAGCTAATAACACGCGAGTTATATCAGCATATCCATTCATAGCTGCGAAATACAAAGGATTTTCTCCATTAATACCAACGGCATTCGCTGCGCTGGGATCATTATTTAAAATAGTTGTTACCTGTTTGACATCACCGGATAACACAGCATCAAAGATGGGCTGTTTAGTAAGAGGTGATTGAGACTTAACTATTTCTGCTGACCCTCCGATTACTATGACAAGTATGAAAACAACCCATTTAATAAATTTTGCACCCATTATAATTCTCCATACTTAGTTATAAAGTAATCCCTCAAGAAAATTGGCCGTGGATAGCCCTAACTCTGATACAACCTGAGTTATTCAGTTTTCTGTTCAGGTTCTTCTTCCAATCATTTTGCTCCTGAATTGATAAGCAGTTCTTCAACCTCCCGGTGACCCTCCTGGGAGGCAAACACCAAGGCTGTCTTGCCGTCCTTGTTTTTTGCATTAACATCAACACCCCTGGAGAGCAGGATTTCCACGATATCCCGATGGCCATTAATGCAGGCAATCATCAAGGCGGTTACTCCATCCTTATTTCGGGCATTGATCTCTGCTCCCCTGGAAAGGAGATTCTGCACGATCTCGCGGTTGCCATCCATGCAGGCGCCCATCAAGGCGGTGGAGCCCATGTTCCCCTTAGCATTGACATCCGCGCCCTTAGCGAGGAGGGCCTGCACAATATCACGGTGGCCTTTCATGGAGGCCACCGCCAAGGCCGTGGCACCCAGGTTGCCACTTGCATTGATATCCGCCCCTTGGTCAAGGAGCTGTTGGACCCGGGTCAAGTCGCCACGCTCTGCTGCCCCCACAAAAGCCAAATTCACTTGATGGCTTTTGGCGCCGTTACGTTTCAACAAGTCAATTATTTCTTCTCGAGATCCCGGTTTGCCAGGCACTTCTTTATTAAAAAGGGCTATATCAAGAGGGGTTCCCTCTTTATCACTTTTTATGTTAATATCGGCTCCTTTATTGATGAGTAATTCAACTAAATCTGGTCTTTTCATGAAAACAGCCGCTGCAAGAGGAGTAGCATTCTCACTTGCTTTTACATTAACATCTGCACCGTTATCTATTAGTGTCATAGCGATTTTCTTGGCCTGGGGATTAAGGTTAAAAGCCACCCAATGGAGAGGTGTAAGACCTGCCCTATCTTTAGAATTAACCTTAGCTCCTGAATTAATAAAAAGTTCAACCATCTCAGGTGATCCTTTTTTTACAACTTTGGTGAAAAGAGATTCCCCATATTTATCCTTCGAATTTACATCTCCACCCGCTTTAATAAACAATCTTGCGATCTCTACATCACCAATTTCTACCCACCAAATAAATTTTTCCTGAGAAAACTTTTCTCCTATTCTATTATACAGTTCCTGTTTTGCAGATTCTTTATCATCACTGCCACATGCATATAAAAAGGAGCATATACAAATACACAAAAGAAATATCATGTATTTTGTTTTTATCATTTATAACTCCTTTGACGCTGGTAATTTGTTAGACCGAAAGGCTTCTCTTTGGCAGCCAAGATGTGGGTTGAGAGGTATGATAGCATGAAATTTCGCTGAGAAATTTTTGCCAAAAAAACAATATACATGACCAGTACCAGGCCTCTTCCTTATACAGCCTGGAATTTCAAGCCGGCATTGGCCGTTGGGAAAACCGTTGAAGCGATATACACATACCACATCACGGCATGAAAGAACAACCTATTTGTCTGCCGGCGAAATATCTTGCGCATACTAGAAAGAGGGGTGACTCGGAGGTGGCGGGCGGATAACTGCGAATCTGGGCCGAGCTAAGCTTCAGGTTGCGCCGGCATGGGTTGAAAGCCTGTGCCACCGGCGGGCGCTTTGCTTTCCTGCTTTACGGCCCTGCGGCCCTAACTTTTAATACTCGTCATCATAGAGTGAGTTTGTTTTATTATAATTGGTTATAATAATTTGAGAGGGTTGAGCTATGAAACCAGAAAGCAGCTATCGAGATCGGTCCTTAAAAATACACGGCATGGTGTGCGCCAAATGCGGCCGAGAATTCACCCATAAAAACAGGCATCAATTGACGGTGCATCACAAGGACGGCAATCCCCGGAATAATCCCCCGGATGGCTCCAACTGGGAAAATCTCTGCCTGTATTGCCACGAGGACGAACACAGCCGTAAACTTCTGGGGGATTATCTCAGCGGTGAATAAGGGGAAGGCGAATGGCGGCAGGCGCGGCGCTTTCCCGCCCTTCAGCCCAGGCTTGGATTTTGCCCCTCATTCTTTATTCCCGGTAATTTGGCGAAATTTTTGTTTACCCTGAAGTTCCTGGGCGTGGCGCATATCCTCCTGGGCCTGGCTGTCAGCTTTTTGTTTCAAAAAGACATAAGCTCTATTGCGATAAGCTATAGCGAGTTCAGGATTTAACCGAATAGCCCGGTTGTAATCGGCCAGGGCCTTGTCGTAGTCTTGATTGTTATAGTAGGCCGAGCCGCGATTATTGTAATAAACCGCGAAATTGGGATTTAACCTGATGGCCCGGCTGTACTCGGTGATAGCCATGTTGTATTTCTTGTTCTTGAAATAGATTAAGCCCCGATAGTTATAAGCACAATCCCGCTTCGGGTTTAACTCTATAACCCGGTCGAAATCAGCCAAAGCCTTACTGAAGAACCCGCAACGATAGTAGGCCACACCTCGAAAATTGTAAGCTGAGGCATGCCGGGGGTCCAGTTGAATGGCCTGGTTAAACTGGCCCACGG
>CAZLRL010000128.1:0-1079 GCA_964561645.1 uncultured Desulfobacterales bacterium | reverse complement strand
CCCACGGCTCGATCATATTGGCCTTTTTTAAAAAATTTCATGCCCTGATCGAAATAGAATTGGGCCTTTTTTGCCGGAGCTCCTAAAGATAGAGCAGTCAGGGCCCCGATGATCACGACTACTACTGCCAAAATTTTCCAGGCTCGCAGCATGACGACCTCTTTTTTTTAGAAAACTACCTGGAGGGAAAAGGATTTACTAAAGCAAAATTATGGGGCGGCCTTGGCGACGGAAAAGAATAACCTGAAGGGCATCTCTGGATGAGATCAAGGCCGAGAGAGGTTGCCCGGTGGCAGCCCAACTTTCTGCTGAAATCATCATAGCAAAATTTTCGGTAAAAGGGTAACGCGGCGGCGGCGAGGCAAACCATTATGCCATGGTGCCCACGGCTCGCAATAATCTCTCTTTACCTAAAGTCATTTCAAAACCTATTTTTCTGTCATCCGGAACGAAGTGAAGGCTCTAGAAGTCATTGAAAAAACTAGATTCTTCGGTCGCTACGCTCCCTCAGAATGACAACCGCAATCAAAATATGAGGTTTTGAAACAGGTCCTAAACAAATTTCTTTTCCGGGACCCATCTCCTGCCGCGGGAAACCGTGAAAATCTTTGGCCTTGGGGGGCAATTTGTGGTAAAAAGCACATAGTCGGCCAGGAATGACTATGACCCAGGTACGCACCCGCTTTTCCCCCAGCCCCACCGGCGCCCTGCACTTGGGCGGCGCGCACACCGCGCTGTTCAACTGGCTGTTCGCGCGCCATCATAAGGGGGTGTTCATTCTCCGCATCGAAGATACGGATGTGGAGCGCTCCCAGGAGCACTTTGTCGGCGAAATCAAGGAATCCCTGCTCTGGCTGGGCCTGGATTGGGACGCAGGGCCTTATTTTCAATCGGAACGCCTCGAGTTTTATCGCCAATATACCGAAAAACTGGTCCAGGCCGGCGCGGCCTATTATTGCGACTGTGATCCCGAGGATCTGGAGGAGCGCCGCCAAAAGGCCCTGGCCCGGGGCGAAAAACCCCGCTACGGCGGCCGCTGCCGGGAGCGGGGCCTGGGGCCCGGGCCCGACCGGGCGGTG
>CAZLRL010000127.1:0-7766 GCA_964561645.1 uncultured Desulfobacterales bacterium | reverse complement strand
AGAATCCGAAGCTGCTGAATTTCTGGTCTTGGGACATTTGCTCCTAGAAGGAATTTCGGCTTTCAAAACCTACACGAATTTCCCAGGTTATGATCTCATTGCTACAGATGCATTGAATAACACCAGTGCCAGAATTCAGGTAAAAAGCAGATATAGAACAGACTATGATGGCTTTATTATAAAGAACTTAGAATGTGACTTTGTCATTTTAGTAGCTTTAAATCGAGGATATGGCAGTGGACCAAAGAAAAATGGTGATACTGGAATAAAGGACCCAGAATATTATATTATGCCAATTAAGTATGTTGAAGATGTAAGAGATCCTAATAACCAATGGGGAAAAATTGTCAAAAATAGATTGAAAGATTTAGATAAATATAAAAATAAATGGGATCGGATTAAAGAATTTCTGAAAAGCCCAACTAAAGGTAATAAATGAAAATCCTCATCCTCGGCGTCAACGGCTTTATCGGCAATGCCTTAGTAAGGCGCATCCTGGCCACCCGGGACTGGGAGGTCTTCGGCATGGATCTCCATTCCAACAAGATTAGCGAAGTCCTGGGCAACCCCCGCTTCCATTACCTGGAAGGGGACATTGCCATCAACAAGGAGTGGATCGAGTACCACATCAAGAAATGCGATGTGGCTTTGCCCCTGGTGGCCATCGCCACGCCCATGACCTACGTGAAAAAACCCCTGGAGGTCTTCGAGCTGGATTTCGAGGAAAATCTGCGGGTGGTGCGCCAGTGCCGCAAATACGGCACCCGCATAGTTTTTCCCTCCACCTCCGAGGTTTACGGCATGTGCGCGGATGCGGAGTTTTTTGAGGACATGAGCCCCCTGGTCCTGGGGCCCATCCACAAGCAGCGCTGGATTTACTCCTGCAGCAAGCAGCTTCTGGACCGGGTCATCTGGGCCTACGGCCAGGAGGGCAGCCTGCAGTTCACCCTGTTCCGCCCCTTCAACTGGATCGGCCCCAAGCTGGATGATCTCTATGCCGCCAAAGAAGGGAGCTCCCGGGTGGTGACCCAGTTTATCCTCAACCTGATCCAGCGGGAGCCCATCCGGCTGGTGGACGGGGGTTTCCAGAAGCGCTGTTTCACCTACGTGGAAGACGGCATCGATGGCCTCATGAGCATTATCGAGAACCCCGGCGGGGTGGCGGACGGCCAGATTTTCAACATCGGCAACCCGAAAAACGAAGCCTCGGTGAAGGAGTTGGCCCATCTGCTGCGGGACCTTTTCCGCCAACATCCGGACCATGTGAACGACGGAGAGTATTCGGACATCGTGGAGACCTCGGCGGATTCTTATTATGGCAAAGGATATCAGGACATCCTGACCCGCAAGCCCTCCATTGACAAGGCCAGGGAGCTCCTGGGCTGGGATCCCCAAACCGATTTGGCCACTTCCCTCAAGGTGACTTTGGATGCCTTTCTGGAGGAGGCCCGGGAACTTCCGGGGGAAATTTGAGACTCGAGTGAGGGTGAGGCAGTCCCTTGCTTTCTTACTTTCAAAGGGGTATGGTTCTGCATTGCAGTTAGGTCTCAAGGTGGACGTGGACACCCTGAGCGGCTTGACCGAGGGCGTCCCCGCCCTGCTGCACATTTTGGCGGCGCGGGGCATCAGGGCCTCCTTCTTTGCGGCCCTGGGGCCGGATAATTCCGGGCGGGCCGTGTTCCGGGTTTTTCGCCAGCAGGGTTTTCTGGATAAAATGCTCCGCAACCGGGCTCCGTCTATATACGGTTGGCGCACTATGCTGTACGGCACCCTGCTGCCGGCTCCCCGGATCAGCGAGGCGGCCGGGGACATCCTGCCCCGGGTGGGGGTCGCGGGCCATGAGCTGGGGTTGCACGGTTTCGACCACGTGCGCTGGCACGACCGGCTGTTGACCATGAGCCGGGAAGAAGTGGACGAGGAAATTCAGCCGGCCCAGAGCGCGTTTGCCTCCATAATGGGAGCTCCAGCCACCTCGTTTGCCGCGCCGGGGTGGCACGCCACCCGGAACAGCCGGGAGGCCCTGGCCGCGGCCGGGATGCTGTATGCCAGCGACACCCGGGGCAGCCAGCCCTTTTTCCCCCGCTTCGGTCCCTGGACCAGCCCGTTACTCGAAATCCCCACCACGCTGCCCACCCTGGATGAGCTTCTGGGGTTGAACGGCTGCACCGCGGATGATTTTTTCGCTCTGATCCTGTCCCGCCTGGAAAGCGGCTCCCCCCAGGTCCTGACGCTCCACGCCGAACTGGAAGGGGGACCGTTCAAGGACGCTTTGGCCGGTTTCCTGGACCGCTGCCTGGCGCAGGGGGTGGTTTTTTTTTGTCTGGCAGACTGGGCGCAAAAACTTTTAGAACGGCCCCAGGACATTCCCGCAGCTCCGGTTTTCCAGGGGCGCGTTCCCGGCCGTGCGGGCACGGTTTCCCGCCAGGGCAGGCCGGAGGGCCGGTCATGAAGGTAGCTGCCGTCATCGCGGCCGCGGGTCTGGGCCGTCGCATGCAAAAGGATATTCCCAAGACCTACCTGCCGCTGGCGGGGAAACCCATCCTCATCCACACCCTGGAGATTTTCGAGAGAGTTCCCGAGGTGCACGAGGTTCTGGTGGTGGTGCATCCGGAGGACCTGGAATTTTGCCAGGAGGAGATCCTGGCTCCCTACCCTCTGAAAAAGGTCCTGCGGGTGGTGCCCGGCGGCAAGGAGCGCCAGGACAGCGTCTATAATGCCCTGAAGGTCCTGAAAAGGGAATCCGAGGAACTGGAGGTCATCCTGGTCCACGACGGCGTGCGGCCTCTGGTGGCCCCGGTCCTGATAAGACAGGTGGTGGCCGCGGCCCGGCGCCATGGAGCCGCCATCCTGGGGATTCCCTGTCAGGACACCCTGA
This sequence comes from uncultured Desulfobacterales bacterium, assembly GCA_964561645.1. Lineage (GTDB taxonomy): Bacteria > Desulfobacterota > Desulfobaccia > Desulfobaccales > 0-14-0-80-60-11 > JBGSLA01. The sequence continues at coordinate 4,891 of CAZLRL010000127.1, read as the reverse complement.
AGCGGGTAAGCTCCCGGAAGGAAGTGGTTGATACGGTGGACCGCCGGGAACTCTGGCAGGTCCAGACCCCCCAGGCCTTCCAGATGGGACTCCTGTGGCGGGCCTACCAGGAAGCCACGAGCCGGGGGCTTTATGCCACCGATGAGGCGTCGCTGGTGGAAGCTTTGGGAAAAACGGTGGTGGTGGTGCCGGGCTCGCCCTTAAATTTGAAGATCACCACCCAGGACGATTTGAAAATGGCCGAGGCCTTTCTGGCCCATAAACAGGGGAAATGATGCGAGTCGGCTTCGGGTATGACGCTCACCGCTTGACCCCGGGCCGCCCCCTGGTGTTGGGAGGCGTGGAAATTCCCTATCCTTTGGGGCTGAGGGGGCATTCCGACGCCGACGTCCTGACCCACGCGCTGGGGGAGGCGCTCTTGGGCGCGGTGGCCGCGGGGGACCTGGGGCGGCATTTTCCGGACACCGACCCGGCCTTTAAAGACATTTCCAGCCTGATTCTGTTGGAGCGCATCATGGCCGTGGTGCATTCCCGGGGTTATCAGCCGGTGAATGTGGACATCACGGTGGTGGCGGAGCAGCCGCGCCTGGCGCCCCATATCCCCCGGATGATCGACAATCTGGCGCCGATTCTGGGCCTGGCCCCGGAAGATGTGAGCATCAAGGCCACCAGCACCGAGAAAATGGGGTTCGCGGGGCGGGAGGAAGGCATCGCCGCGTATGCCGTGGTGCTGGTGTCCGCGGTGGGTTGAGGACGCTATGGCCGGAAAATTCCAGGACCTGGCCGTTCCCAGCCGCAGCGAATGCCTGGCCTTAATGGACCGCTACGACATGCTGCCCAATATCCGGGAGCATTCTCTGTTGGTGACCGCGGTGGCCCTCAAATTGGGGACTTCTCTCAGGGAAGCCGGCATTCCCCTGCACCTGCCCCTTATCGAGGCGGGAGCCCTGCTCCACGACATCGGCAAAACCGCGTGTCTGGGCACCGCCAGGAACCATGCCGAATGGGGGGCCCAAATCGTCGCCACCGCGGGCTATCCCGAGGTGGCCGACCTGGTGCGGGAGCATATCATCGTAGCCTCTGACGGGGGCGACCCCGCGGCCATCAGGGAAACGGAAATAGTCAATTACGCCGATAAACGGGTGCTGCACACCCAGGTGGTGACGCTGACGGTCCGGTTTGCCGACCTCAAGGAGCGCTATGCCGCGAGCGAGGAGGCCCGGCGCCGCCTGGCGGCTCTGGAAGAGAAAGCCCGGAGGTTGGAGAGCAAGCTGTTTTCCCATCTCGATTTTACCCCTTTTGACTTGCTGCACCTCAATCATGACAGTCGCCTTAGGGTTGGGACTCTCCCGAAACCATAAAAAGTCCCGTGGCGCGGAGGTCTCGACTAGGGTTTTTAGGTCGTTATAGTTAAATGGAGGCAACTTTTTCCAGGAGCACTTTATGGTGCGTAAAACGCACCCTACACGTTCTTTAAGTTGAGACCTCTGACAAAGGAATAAATTGTCATTCTAAGGAGCGCAGCGACCGAAGAATCTATATCCTTGTATGTTGTCTTGAATGTTGTTTCGCAGAAGACTCAACTTTGAACATTGAACATTGAACTTTGAACCATTCCAACCAGGAGGGAACCATGAGCAAGCTGCGCCTGGCCCTGATCGCCGGCGGCAAATCCGCCGAGCGGGAGGTGTCTTTAAAAAGCGGCGAACAAGTCTACCGGGCTTTAAATAAAGACAAATACGACATCCGGCGCTACGACCCCAGGGATGACCTGGAGCGCCTGGTGCGGGACGCGCCGAACCTGGACGTGGCCCTGGTGATCATGCACGGGCGGGGCGGGGAGGACGGCACCCTCCAGGGTATGCTGGACTTGTTGGACATTCCCTACCAGGGCTCGGGGGTGCTGGGCAGCGCCCTCGGTATGAACAAGGAACTCAGCAAATTGCTCTATCAGCAGGCCGGTCTCCAGGTAAGCCGGGCCTGGTTTTTCAGCCGGGACGAGGCTCCCTCCCCCGAGGAAATCGAAGCCCGCCTCGGTCTGCCCGTGGTCATCAAGCCGGTAAATGAAGGCTCCAGCATCGGGGTCACCAAGGCCCGCACCCGGGAGGAATTACGCCAAGGTCTGGACGCGGCATTTCCCTATGATCACCGCATCCTGGTGGAAGAGTTCCTGGAGGGAGTGGAGATCACCGGCGGGGTGCTGGGGAATGCCAGCCTCACCGCGCTGCCGCTGGTGGAAATCGTGCCCTCGGAGCAGTACGATTTTTTTGATTACGAGGCCAAGTATAAGCCCGGCGCGTCCACGGAGATCTGCCCGGCCCGGGTGAGCGGGGAGATCACCCGGAAGGCCCAGGAAATCGCGCTGGCGGCGCACCGGGCCCTGCATTGCCGGGGCTACAGCCGCACTGACATGATCGTCCGGGACGGCGAAATTTATGTGCTGGAAACCAATACCATTCCCGGCATGACCGCCACCAGCCTCTTTCCCCAGGCGGCCCAGGCCCAGGGGCTGGAATTTACCCAGCTTCTGGATACCTTGATTGAATTGGCCCTGGAAAAGGAGGCTTGAAAAATCCATTCAGGGATGGGAGGGACCCAGGCTGACTGCTGCCTCCAATCCCTCATATAACGGGAGCACAGGCTTCCAGCCTGTGTTTGGGGAGGCTAACACCAAGTTAGTGTCAGACAAGTAATTTTACTGTAGGGGCACGGCTTGCCGTGCCCAAGACGCAGGCTAAAGCCTGCGGCTACAGTTTTTAATTAAGGAAAATGTAGGTGGGGACACTCGCAAACTCTCTTGGCGCTCAGGACTCCCGAATATCGTGGAGCACCCAGTAACCTTGGCCATGGGGCCGCTCCAGATCCCAGTACTCCTGGAAGGTGGCCGGGTAGGCCATACTGCCCAGCAGGAGCTTGCCGCTGCCTTTGTCCAGGACATAATCCAGCAGCCGGCCGTGGAAGCAGACGGTGATAAAATCATGGCCGTCGTTGACCCCGGCCGCGGTAACCGTGATGCCGTCCAGGGTCAGGTCCTCCAGGAAACTGCTTTCCTCCCGGAGGGTCATGATCTTCAGACCCATCTGGAGATATTCCAACAGGGTTTCTTTGACTCTGCCGTTAAGATCCTGTAAATTCTCCCGATTCCAGGCCCCATACAAATTCACCAGCAGCAGGCGGATTTCTTCCCCAAAGGCCTCGAGGTTGAAATTCGAGTCTATTTCCTGGATGGCGGCCAAACCGGGCCTGGCCTCCTCGGTAACCAGAAGGGGGGCCGCGGTCATAGCCCCCAACCGCAAGAACCCCGGCGGCACCTCGACTTCCTGCTCCTCAGGCCGGTTCAGTCTCAAAAAAATCCGATACCCGAAGTAGCAGATGGCCGCCAACACCAGGAGGTCCAGCAGCCCCGGAGGCCAGACCTCCAGCCAGGCATAGCCCAGGGGATAGCCGTAAGCATAATAACAGATGAGGGACCCCAGGAAACCGCCGGAAACCCAGTGGAGGAAAGAAGATCCGCCAAAGCTCGGGGGACAGACGAAGCCTCTGGATCGGCTTGATTTTTTGGGGGTGGAGGTGCGGGGGCTGGACCTGTCGGCGGTCAGTTTGTAGTGGGGAAGGGGAACAGTGTTCCCGTCATTCAGGGCCTGATCAAGGCGGACCGGGGCCTGCATGCCTGCCCGGCTCCACGCCGGGTTGAGTAGACACACCCATAGGCAGATGAGGCCGGCCCCGAAAATGGCCTTGATAAGGTCTGGCCGGCGAGGCATCCCGCTCCTTCGGCAACAGAAATAGCTCTAGAACCTGCAGGTTCTCTCCCTAGATATCGGTTTTTATTGTCACGCGCTTAAACTTTCTTTTGCCGACTTGCAGTAAAAATGTTTGCCCGCTGACCATTTCGGCGTTGACGTCGGTGATTTTTTCCCCGTCCACCTGGACGCCCCCCTGGCTGATCAGGCGCCGTCCCTCCGAAGTGCTGGCGGCCAGACCCGCGTTCATCAGCACCTTGGGGAGCCAAACCCGCTCGGTGTCCGCGGTCAAAACCGCCTCGTCAATTGCGTCGGGCAGCCCCTTTTCCCGGAACACATGGGCAAATTCCCGGGCCGCGTCTTGGGCCGCGGCCGCGCCGTGATAGCGGGCGGTGATTTCCCGGGCCAACTCTTCCTTGGCCTCCCGGGGGTGCTTGGCGCCGCTTTCCAGGTCCCGGGCCAGCCTGTCCAGGTCGGCGGGAGAGATGTCGCTCAACAGTTCATAGTAGCGCAGCATCAGGGCGTCGGGCAGGGACATGAGCTTGCCGAACATGGCTTGGGGCGGCTCGTCAATGCCCACATAATTGCCCAGGGATTTGCTCATTTTTTGTACGCCGTCCAGGCCCTCGAGCAGCGGCAGGGTAATGACGATCTGGGGCGCCTGGCCGTATTCCCGCTGGATGTCCCGGCCCACCAGCAGGTTGAACTTCTGGTCCGTGCCCCCCAACTCCACGTCGGCCTGGAGGGCCACCGAATCGTAGGCCTGGATCAGGGGATAAAGGAATTCGTGGATGGCGATGGGGGTTTGGGCCAGCTGGCGCTTGTGAAAATCATCCCGCTCCAGCATGCGGGCCACGGTGTGCCGGGCCGCCAGCCGGATGAGGTCCTGGGCGCTCATGGGCTTCATCCAGCGGCTGTTGAAATCGATGACCGTTTTGTCCCGATCCAGCACCTTGAAGATCTGGCGCTCGTAAGTGGCGGCGTTGGCCTTGACTTCGTCTTCGGTCAAGGGCGGCCGGGTCTCGCTTTTGCCGGAGGGGTCGCCGATAAGCCCGGTAAAATCCCCGATGAGAAAAATCACCTGGTGCCCCAGGTCCTGGAAATGCTTGAGCTTCTGAATGAGGACCGTATGCCCCAGGTGCAGGTCC
>CAZLRL010000126.1:5346-7766 GCA_964561645.1 uncultured Desulfobacterales bacterium | reverse complement strand
GGCCCAGGCGGCCTTCACCGGCATGGCCCACGCTCTGAAGGTGGCCTTCCGGGGCGGTTCGGTTACCGGCCTGCTGGTCGTGGGTCTGGCCCTGCTCTCCGTGGCCGGTTACTACAAGTTCCTCATGGCGGTTGATCCCAAAGAAGCCATGCACGCTCTGATCGGTCTGGGCTTTGGGTGCTCCCTGGTGTCGGTGTTCGCCCGGTTGGGCGGCGGCATTTACACCAAGGCTGCGGACGTGGGCGCCGACCTGGTGGGGAAGGTGGAAGCCGGCATCCCTGAGGACGACCCCCGCAACCCCGCGGTTATCGCCGACAACGTGGGCGACAATGTGGGTGACTGCGCCGGCATGGCTGCCGACCTCTATGAGACTTATGTGGTCACCGTGGTGGCCGCGATGCTTCTGGCCTTCACCATTTACGGCGCCGGTTCCCCGGCCATTCTTTTCCCGCTTATCATCGGCGGTGTCTCCATCCTGGCTTCGGTCGTGGGCACCTTTTTCGTGCGTCTGGGGAAATCCCAATATATCATGGGCGCCCTGTATAAAGGTCTGATGGTGTCGGGAGTGCTGGCGGTCATCGCCTTCTATCCCCTGGCCAACAGGTTCATGGCTGGCGTAGCTGCCAAGGCCGTCGAAGGCGCGAAGGCCGGCTTTGTGATTCCGCCTTTTAACGTCTTCCTGCTGGCTGTCATCGGCATAGTTCTCACCGGCCTTATCGTGGCCATCACCGAGTATTACACCTCCACGAAATATAAGCCGGTGAAATCCATCGCCTTCGCCTCCACCACCGGCCATGGCACCAACGTCATTCAGGGTCTGGCCATCTCCATGAAAGCCACCGCCCTGCCGGTGCTCTGCATCGTGGCAGCCATCCTGGCGGCTTTCAAACTGGGCGGCGGTCTGGCCAGCCCCGGCACCGGCCTGTATGCCATCGCCCTCACCGCGGTGGCCATGCTCTCCATGACCGGTATCGTGGTGGCCATTGACTCCTACGGTCCCATCACCGACAACGCCGGTGGTATTGCGGAAATGGCCGAACTGCCTGACGAAATCCGCGACATCACCGATCCTCTGGACGCGGTGGGGAACACCACCAAGGCCGTGACCAAGGGTTACGCCATCGGTTCCGCGGGTCTGGCCGCGTTGGTGCTCTTCGCGGAATACTCCCGCTCCTTCCCGGGCGTCTTGAGCTTCGAATTGTCCGATCCCCGAGTTCTGGCGGGGTTGTTCATCGGCGGTCTGTTACCCTACATGTTCGGGGCTATGTGCATGGAGGCCGTGGGTAAGGCCGCCGGCGGCGTGGTCGAGGAAGTGCGGCGCCAGTTCCGGGAGATTCCCGGCATCATGGAAGGTACGGCCAAACCGGAATACGGCACCTGCGTGGACATCGTCACCAAGGGCGCCCTGCGCCAGATGATGGTCCCGGCCCTCATCCCCGTGCTGGCCCCCGTCATCGTGGGCTTCACCCCTGGTCTGGGTCCGGTCGCCCTGGGCGGCATGCTCATCGGCTCCATCGTCACCGGACTGTTTTTGGCCATCGCCATGACCTCCGGCGGCGGCGCCTGGGACAACGCCAAGAAGCACATTGAGGACGGCGTTTACGGCGGTAAGGGCTCCGACGCCCACAAAGCTGCGGTCACCGGCGACACCGTGGGCGATCCCTACAAGGACACCGCGGGTCCGGCCATCAACCCGATGATCAAGGTCGTGAACATCGTGGCCCTGCTTATCGTGCCTCTGCTCATTAAGTAAGTCTCATGCCAAGGCGCAAAGACGCAATCTCACGCTGAGGCGCAAAGACGCAAAGAAAAAAGGCCGGTTCGTTTCGAACCGGCCTTTATATTTATTTTTTTCTTTGCGTTCTTCGCGTCTTTGCGTGAGCTATTCCACCAAGCGGTTAACGATGCGGGTAATACCGTCCTTGATCAACGCCTCCCCGAAGTTGATCAGCAACCCCAGCCTCTTATCGGCCAGCCGCAAATACGTGAGGAGTTGCTTCTTGTGGACCGGCGCCACTTTTTCCACTGACTTCAATTCCACGATCACTTTATCTTCCACTACCAGATCGGCCCGAAAGCCCTCGTCAAAGCTTAATTGTTCATAGACCACAGGAATGGCTGCCTGCCGGGTTACATTCAATCCCCGCCCAACCAATTCATAACCGAGCACGGTTTCATACACCGATTCCAGAAGGCCGGGTCCCAGGGTAGTGTGGACTTTATAAGCCGCATCCACGATCTGCTTGGCAACATCATTCTCGTGCATGGTAGCTCACGCAAAGGGTTGAAGGTCTCTCGCTAAGGCGCCAAGACGCAAAGAAATTTTATTAAAATCATGAAAAATGGCGAGCCATTTTTCATGATTTTTTAACTTAGCGTCTTAGCGTCTTTGCGTGAGCTATTAAGCGTCTTTGCGTGAG
>CAZLRL010000126.1:2512-5246 GCA_964561645.1 uncultured Desulfobacterales bacterium | reverse complement strand
AGCGTCTTTGCGTGAGCTATTAAGCGTCTTTGCGTGAGATTTCGGGAATGGCCCCAGGTAGCGTAGAAGTTCGGTGGCCTCCTGGTGTTCCCCCAAACCCTCCAGGACCTCCGACCATTCCAGGCCGATGGTCCGCCGTCTGGCGTCATAGGGGTTAAAGTTCCAGGCCTGCCGGTAACTTTCCTGGGCTTCCCGGAAGCGCCCCTGGCTCTTTAAACTCCGAGCTTCTTCCCCAAAGAGGTTGACGTTGGCGTCGTACATGATGACCGTGAGCTTGCCGTTAACTCTGGCCTCCTCCAGGGAGATGCCGTCCGCATGGAAGTAGTGGTCGTTGTCCGGGACCAGCAGATGGTGCCGGCGGGCCAAAAAAAGTCGGCTGTTTTCTGCCTCCCGGTCGAATCTTCCCGGGGTTTTGCTTTCCAGATGATAGACCACCGACCGGGGATTATACAGAAGCTGCAACCCCTGCTGACCGAAGCACAGGCACAGGTCCACGTCTTCCCAGCCGTTGTGATAGCTCTCGTCAAAGCCGTCCGCCTGAAAAAAGGGGTCTCGTTTCACCAACAGACAGGCGGCGGTGAGGATTTGAAAATGGCGCTCCTTGTTCACCGCGGGATGATCTTTATGAAAATGTTTATAAATATGGAAAAATTTCCTCTCTTCACTGATGGTTACTCCGGCGTGTTCACCGTATCGTCGGGATACAACAGCTTGGCCCCCACCGCGGCCACCCGGGGGTGTTCCTGGGCGCTCTCGAGGAGCTCCTCCAGCCAGCCGGAGGTGACCTGGCTGTCATTATTGAGGAACAGCAAAAACTCTCCCCGGGCCGCCCGGGCGCCCTGATTGCAGGCCGGGGCAAAACCCAGATTAATGTGGTTCAAAATAACCCGGATCTGACCCAAATCTTGTAAGCCTTGTAAAAATTCCGGAGTCCCGTCGGTGGAGCCGTTGTCCACCACGATGATTTCATAAGTTCCGGGAGCCGTATGCCGCTGAATCGAGTCCAGGCAATCCCGGGTCAAGTCCAGATTGTTACAGGTGGGAATGATAATGGAAGCCAAAACCTCGTCAGTCCGGGTCTGAGGCTCGGGAGCGGCGGCCGTTTGCCGGGAGCTCTCAGCTAGCCAGGCCTCATATAAACCCAGCAATTCCCGGGCATCCTGGGCGATGGTCTTCACCGGAGCGATGCCCCGACGCAGCCGCTCCCTCAATTCCGGACGTCGAATAAGGCGCCGGACGGCCTGCCGCAAGCCTTCAGCGTCCCCGGGGGGGAAAAGCAGGCCGTTTCTGCCAGGGCGGATAATTTCCGGAATGCCCCCGGCCCGGGTCGCGATGACCGGGACCCCCAACATCAGGCTTTCCCGGGCCACCAGGGGATAATTTTCAAAATCCGAACACATGATCAGGGCCGTGGCCCCGGCTAGAAGCTGCGGCAGGTCCGGTCGCTGGTAGGGACCCCGGTAACGGATATGGGGATATGGAGCCAGGCTTTGCCGCAGGGCTTTTCGTTGGCTCTGAGGGCAGCCGCCCCAGATCTCCAAAACCGCCTCATTGGCCAGCGGCACGAAGGCCTTTACCGCCAGGTCCAGGCGTTTTACCGGGATAATATTTCCCAAAAAGACAAATCGGGGCGGACCTTCAGGATGAGCTTCCAGAGCCGGACCCAAATCGTCCAAACCCAGGGGCAGGTGAATAATGCCCCCCGGAGCCACCCCGCATCGATAGTGCAGGTCTCGCAGAAAACGAGAGGGCGAAATCAAACGGCAGCGGGACAGCAGGTTTTGCACGTAGGTCCGGCGGTTGGTCAAGAAATGGAGAAGTTTTTGCCGGCCTTTGGCAGTCCGCTCCGTGAGCCCTGATTCCAGGCAGGTAGTGCAGCGCTCCAGGTCTTCGGGACCTCCGCAGTACCCCTGGTCATTAATACAATGGAGTTGGGGGCACAGGTGCCAGGCGTCGTGAAGAGTCAGGACCACGGGAAGTCCCTGGTCCAGGGCCACCTCCAAAAGGGAGATGGAACTGAGGTAAGTGTGGTGAAAATGGACCAGGTCCACCGGATGCCGCTGCAAAATTTCCCGGAAAGCCGTTTCAAAACCGGGATGATGCACGTGCGACAGGAAATCCTGGTTGTGCCGGGCAAATTGCAGCAGGGGCAGATCCTGCAGCCGGCTTTCCCGCCAGGGGATGGCTTCCTTGGGTTCCTGGCAGGGCGGGCCTTCGGGCGCCAGGAATGAAACCTCCAATCCCAGGTCCGCCAGGGATTTCCCTAAATGGGCCACATAGCTTTCGGTGCCGGCCTGGGGTTCGGCCACCAAATAGTGGGTTACCTGGAGCAGGCGCAATTTTTTGCCGGCCCTCGGTCTGGGTTCCGGACAGGGGAGGGGGCCTGGGAAAAGGGGCTCCGCAGGCTTACAGGCGGGCAGCATAATGCTCCCTTGAAGCGGCCCGGGGAGCAAGTTCCTGACATTCGTTCAGCCACTCCCGAGCTCGGTCCGGGTCTCCATAGCGGGAGAAAATATCCCCTAAAAGTTGCGCCGCTTGGGCCTGCGCCCGGGGCCAATCCTCCCAGGGCAGGTCCGGAAAGAGGTCCTTGAGGGGATGGCGGGTGAGAAGGCGCTGCACCACCCGGGCGTCGAAGGACAGGTCCCGGTCCACCGACCCCGAAGACATATTGCTGTCGTGCCAGCGCCACTGGACCGCCAGGAAAGGCACGTGCCGGAAGCGGGCCCGGGGGGCC
>CAZLRL010000126.1:0-2502 GCA_964561645.1 uncultured Desulfobacterales bacterium | reverse complement strand
CAGGCGGGTCCAGAGCTCGTAGTCGTGGGCCCGGGTGAATTCCACGTCAAAGCCGCCCACCTCTTCCAGGAGGGCTTTGCGTATGAGACTGCCCGGCAAAGGCAAGGGATTGCCGGGGACCAGACGGGCCAGGAGCAGGGCATTTTTCCCGGCAAAGTCTTCGTAGCGGATAATGTTCAGGCGGCGGCCCTGAGCATCCACCACCTCCAGGTTGCCGTAATAGACGTCAGCCTTGGCCCCGCCTTCCACAATGCTCTTCAGGCGGGCCAGCCAGCCGGGAAGCAGCAGGTCGTCGGAATCCAGCCACAACAGCCATTCGCCTCGGGCGGCAGCAATGCAGTGATTGCGGGTGTCCGGCGCGTTGGTCTTGGCCTTGTGGACATACCGGAGACGCGGATCGGCGATTTGGGCCAAAACTTCGGCGGTGTTGTCCGTGGAGCCGTCGTCCACCACCACCACTTCCAGTTCGGGGAACCTCTGGGACAGGGCGCTGTGGACCGCCTCGGCCACATACCCGGCCCGGTTATGGGTGGGGATGACCACACTGATCAGAGGAAGGTTGGAGCCGGGTTGCCCTTGAGGTCGAGGCTCCACCTGCTCCACCTGAGCGTCCGGAAGCGGTTCACAACCGGCCAGCAGTCTGGCGGCCGGATGATGGCTGGGATGGGAGGCCAGCTCGGTTTTCAGGGCCTGGATGGCTTCCTCCCGCCGATCCAGCCCGGCCAGGGCCAGAGCCAAAAGGTACTGCAACCCCGGTATACCCTCCGGCAGCAGCTTTAAGGTCTCTTTGAACTTGGACAGCGCCCCGGAAAAATCTTCCTGGGTCAAAAGGGTGACTCCCTCCCAGGCCAAGGCCGAAGCCTGGCTTTGCCGGGACCGCTTTACCAGGCCCGCTTGGTTCAATTCCCAACTGGCATGGGAAGTGTAACAGAGAAAGGGCGAGCCCCAGGCCAACTCCTGATTGCGCCGGGCCTCCTCACCCCGCCAGGCCTCCGGTTCACCACCGGCCACATGCTGATAGTCATGATTCTGGTGCACCGCCAGGACTGCGGGGGTGGCATCCACCACCGGCACCCCGGCGGCCAGGGGTTGGGCCACCAGCCAATTGTCCCAGGCGGTGCGGCCCAGCGCGAAGTCCGGAATCTTGGGCCACAGGCCTTTATTAAACACGAAATAATCCAGCGCGCTGACCACATGCAGGCTGGCCTCCTGCTGCACCCGCCGGCGCAGAAGGGCAGACCACTCCGGGTCGTCGAAATTCAGGGCTTCGGCCAGGTCCAGGTCCCAGCGCTGGCCCACCATGAGGAATTGGCTGAACTCTTCCTGGACCGCGGCAGCCGCGTCCAGGAAATCCTGTCCCAAAATAATATCCGCGTTGACGTAGGCCAGCGTCCCGGTGGGCGCCAGGGCTTCGGCCTGCTGGAACAGGTCTTTGACCAGGGGCGTGCCGTGCTCGCTGACGGCTATGGTCGGCACCTGGCGCAGATTCAGTTCTTGGGCGACCTCAGCGGTGCCGGGGTCGTTACCGAAAAGGATAATTTCCGGCCGCGGCCGCAGCTTGGTCCAACTTTGCAGGGCATTTTTCTGGATTACCGCGGTATGTCCCTGAAAGGCCTTGGGAATGGCAAAAATGGTGAGGCTGGGTTTTTCTTGGACAAGTTCCGGTTTAGGGCAGGAATCCGGCCCCTCCAGCCACTGCTGAATATCCCGGCGAAGATCCAGGGCCCGGGATGGGACAAAAGCACCGGCCAGTTCCCGGTCCAGGCGGCCAAGGGCTTCTTCCAGGTTACCCAGCCGGGCCAGGCAAACAGCCTGAGCATAGGCAGCCCCAGCCAGGGCCGGACATTTTTCTGCGGCTTCAAAATTTCCCAAAGCCGCCTGGATTTTCCCCTGGCTGAACAAATCCACCCCTTGCAGGTAGCGGGAGAGCGCGGCCACGGTGTCCCGGTCCATGCTCAAGCCGCCGGCCCCGACCAGGGCAAAATTTTCCACCGGCTGGTGATAATAGGTGCCGGTGATAGTAGGGCTGGCATCCAAGGCCGCGGGCTCGGCGGCCTCTTTCGGCGGCCACTCAAAGGACACCAGCTTGGCGTCCGGTGACCATTTGAGCTTGAGGCGCTGCTGGTTGACCCAGGTGAGCAGGGGGATGGCCTCGGCAAAGCCCATAAACCCCCCCCCTGGCCAATAAGAGGCGTAATGCCCCGGAAAACACTGCAAGGGATCGATTTCCGGGAGCACCCGGGACCGGAAAAACTCCGCCGCGGTCTCGGGGTTCAGGGGAGTCTCGCTGTGCCACAGATCGTCCACTACCACCAGGCTGCTGGCCGGGAGCGCGGGCAGGACCTGGTTCAGGACGTGGGCCATAATGGGCACCTGGGGTTGATCATGTGCATCCACGTAAAGGAGCACCCGGTCGCCGGGGTCCCACAGCCGGGAAAAGTCGGTGCGCAAAATGTCCTGTTCCAACAAGGTTACCCGGGAGAGGTCGAGGGGCGCGGTCTC
>CAZLRL010000125.1:0-7808 GCA_964561645.1 uncultured Desulfobacterales bacterium | reverse complement strand
CGCTCAAGAGTCTGCGGTTCTCCCCTAACCACGAAAAGGCCTGGTGGCACAGGCGTCTCGCCTGTGCGGGGTCGGAAAAGGAGCAGCAATCTTTGGTGCGTAAGACGCACCCTACATAAGATGACTGCAACCCTTGGCGCCCCTGGCTCCCCGTCCCAAAAGCATTGACCCCGCAGGCTGGTTCTGGTATCATTTTTAAGATCAGACCTGCCCGTAAGGGGTTTTTATGTCCAGAATTGCCTCCTATTTCTCCAAGAGCGATCGCAAGAAACTTTTCTTCGATTACCTCAAACTGATCGCCATCCTGGAGATGATTATTTTCATCGTGGTGGCTCTGTGGTCTGCGGATGACAAATACCACCGCGTCTACACGCCCTTCCCCTGGAAAGAGTATCTCTTCGTCGCCTTCGCGTTCCCCATCATGCTTACCTTCCTCATGGGAGTGATTATCACCGGGTTCAATTACTTTTTGGGCCAGGACGTCATGCCCGGCCCGGAAGAGGATGAGCGCGAAAGCCACGACATCTCCCTGGTGGGACACCTCAAGCGCCTGCCATTGCTGGCTATTCTCTTTCTGCTGCTGGTGACCATTTTTGGGCTGTACAACATCAACCCCATAATGGCCTGGTTGGCCTCTCTGACCTCCAGCACCTTTACCTTCCTGAGTTACGTGCTGGCGGGGGTGGGCGTGGTGGTCACCATCTACATGGTGTTCTTCTTGTTTTTCAAATACCGCCTCAACCAGCGCCAGATGAAATACCAATATTACACCGAGATTTCCGATCGCCATGGGCTCATCGTCCTGGATGACCGCACCGTGCTCCATAAAAGCGGCAAACTGCTGGTCCAGGGCAAGCGCTGGGGCCGGCCCAAGCAGGCCAAGAACGCCGGCGCGGTTACAGATGACCAGACCGTGACGGTGTCCCCCGAGGAGCCGGAACTGCTGTCCCAATCCCCGGGCCGGCACCAACTGCCGTCGCCCAAGTCCTGATGTCCCAGCCGATTACGGTGGCTTTCCAGGCTGCACTTCTCCAGGAAGTGCAGCCTTTTTTACGCCGGGTTCAGGCCCGGCGTCTGCCGGGGCAGAAATGGCCGGTGTGGGAATTTATGTGGCCCGGCGGCCGGGGCCTGGCCGTGGTTTCGGGCCTGGGGGAAGACGCGGCCGCCCGCGCCGCGGCCTGGATTTTGGAACACTACCAACCCCAAACCCTCGTTTCCCTGGGCTTCGGGGGAGCCCTGACCCCGGAGTTGCCGCCCGGGGGACTGGTCCTGGGGGAGGCTTTCCGGCGCTATGACCCTGAGACCAGGGTGCTGACGGAACTGCCTGCGCCGCCTACCCCGGCCTGGGGCGCCGCCCTGGGGGACAGGCTGCGGGCCGCGGGCTTGCCGGTTTATCGGGGAACCCTGGTCAGCACCCGGGCCATTGTCTCCAAGGCCGGCCATGGGGACCCGCTGGCCGACCTCACCCACCCGGTATTGGACCTGGAGACCAGCGCCGCGGTCCTGGCCGCGCGACAGAGAAACGTACCGTTTTTGGCCCTCCGGGCTCTCACCGATGTGGCCGGCGAAGAAATCCCCGACTTTCTGGCCCAGACCGTCAAGCAAGGAAGAACCCCCACCGCGGCTCAGGCCCTGGCCTGGGTGGCCGCGGACCCCCGCCGTGTTCCCATCTTGTACCGGCTGTGGCGCCGCAGCCGCCTGGCGGCGCGCCATCTGGCCGAGGCTTTGGCCGTGGTGTTGGAGAGGTGCGGAGAAAGGGCGGGAGCCGGCAAACCGTAATCAGTGATCAGTAATCAGCAAATGTATCAGGGTGGGCAGCGCCCACCAATTCTAACCTCGAACCGTATGGCCCTCGGGCAGCAGTGAGGTTCAACTTAATTCAAAGACAAAGTAGGGTGCGTCTTACGCACCATAATTTGCTCCGTGAAAAGCCCCCCTTCAGGTGCAAGAAAGCGCCGCCTCCGACCACGCACGGGTGAGAATACCAGTGGCACCAGACTTTTCGTGGTTGTTAGAAACGCAGACTCATGAGCGACGGCTTAACAATCTGAGAAAAAAAAAGGGAGAAGCCCGGATATAATTCCAAGCTTCTCCCCCATTAAGTTTTACCAAGAGCTAAAAGAGAGTAGTTTTAGTTACAAGGTTACAAGAGGAAATTACTTAAGCCTCGCGGTTGGAATAGTTTGATAAGGGAAAGCCCCCAGATTTATTCCGTGTACTTGGCCTTCAAAGGTATGGCGCACTTGGGACACTGGGGGGGTTCGCCGGGCTTTTGGCCGGGAAACGCATGCTCCGCATCGCACTCGGGGCAGGTAAAAATGTTGGTTTCTCCTTCGCCGCTGAAGCCGCCTTTGCCGCCGGTTTCCATTTCATGGGGTTTGTCTTTGGTCATGCTGATATCCTCCTTATATTATCTGCTGTTATTCGACTGCATACAAAAACCTAAGCACCCTTCCCTAAAAAACAAGAGGGCTGCAAAAGTTTCTTAATAGGAGGAAATTCGGTGGGTCATTTGGCGGACGTGAGGCGGGGGCCCGGCCTTCACGCTTCGGGACTTGTTTTAGGAGAGGACGGCCAGACTTTCACGGCCAGCCAGATGAGGAAAGGCAGGTAAATAAAGGCCCCGGCCCCAAACAGGGTCGGCTCGCCGATCCACAGGGTCATGACCAAATTAAAGGCCAAAATGCCTAAATAAAGGCCGGGACCCAGGAAGGCCTGGCCGGCGAAGCGCTGCCTCCCCCAGTCCCAGAAATTGCCCTGGGGGAGGCGGGACAGCAAAACTTGCAGGACCCGGATCAGCACCAGGGACACCAAAAGCCAGCCTCCGAAGTTGGCCAGGGGAATGCCGAAGTAAAATCCGGGTTCGGGGTAGCCGTAAATCTGCCCCAAAAACCAGCGGTAACCCCTCAGGGCCAAAGGATCGATAACCACGTCCAGGGTGGTCATGAGCACGGCCCCCAGAATAGTGCTGCGCCAGGAAAAACGGCTGCTGCGGTCCTCCAGAAAAAAACGCCATCCCTGCCAGCTTCCTTTTCCCAGGGCCAGAAGGGCCAGAGTATAGCTGGCATAGGCCAGGAACACGAAGGACAGGGAGTCCATGACGGGGACGCCCATCACCCAGAGTTCCCGGTCCAGGGTGGCGGGAATATAGATATACCAGCCGAAAGGAAAGCCGGTGTGGATGGAGCCCAACTCAGCCAGCCAGGTCACCAGGTAGCCCGTGACCAGGAAGGTCAGGGTGCGGCCGAGGCCGAACTGCCAGGTGGCCAGCAGCAGATAGCAGGCCAGAAAGATGAAGACATAGGGACGCAGCCGGAGAGTGCCGCCCAGCAGATTGAGGAAATCCATCAGATTTTCAGTGGCCTGTTCTCGGTGGGCGCGGTAAGCACCCGGGAATAAATTGCAAATTTTCGCCTATGGAATAAAATTGTTAATGAGCCGGGGTTTTTTACCGGTCCATTGTATCGTTGACGGACGCAATCCGAAAACAGAAAAACCGACCCAGGTGGTGGAAAATCATCCATGCGAGTGGTGCTGGCCAAGACCGCCGGATTTTGCATGGGCGTGAAAAATGCCATGGAAATGGTCCTCAAGGCCATCCATGAGAATCACGCCAATATTTATACCTACGGTCCCCTGATTCACAACCCCCAGGTGATGGACCTGCTGCAGGAACGGGGCATCAGGGTCCTGGAGGAAGGGGAGACCCCCGACGCGGGCCTGGTGGTCATCCGGGCCCACGGCGTCCCCCCGGAGGAACGCCAGGCCCTGGAGGCGGCCGGGGTCCGCATCATCGACGCCACCTGCGTCAGGGTGGCCCGGGTTCAGGCCATCATCCGCCGCTTTGCTACCAAGGGCTATGCCACCATCATCGTGGGGGACGCCGACCATCCGGAGGTGCGGGGACTGATGGGCCACACCAACGGCCGGGGGTTTGTGGTCTCCAATCTCGAGGAAGTGGCCGATTTGCCGGAACTCGATCCGGTGATCGTGGTGGCGCAGACCACCCAGAGCGCCCGTCATTTTCAGGAGGTGGGCCAGGCCATCACCGCCCGCTTCCCCGGGGCGGAGATCCGCCATACCATTTGTGACGCCACCGCCAGCCGCCAGGCGGAAATCGAGGCACTGGCCCGCCAGGTGGAGGCCCTGGTGGTGGTGGGCGGGCGCAACAGCGGCAATACCCAACGCCTGGTGCAGATTTCCCAGGCCACCGGGCTGCCCACCTACCACGTGGAAACCGAGCAGGAACTGGATCTCAAGGACTTGAGCCGGTATCGCACCGTGGGCGTGACCGCCGGGGCCTCCACCCCCCATTGGCTCATCGGCAACGTGGTGAGCACCTTGAAGCACGCCTGGGCCTTCACTCCGGGGTCGCTGACCAGCTATCTCTACCGGATCTGGCGTTTTTTCCTCAAGTCCAACCTCTACGTGGCGCTGGGCGCCGGCTGTCTGAGCTATGTGTCCTCCCTGTTGCAGGGAGTATGGCCTGATTGGGGCTACTTTTTCGTGGCCTTTTTGTATGTGTACGCCATGCACATCCTGAACAGCTTTACCGACGTGGCCTCCAAGCTCAACGATCCGGTGCAGACCATGTTCTACGGGCGACACCGGCTCTTTCTCCTGGTCAGCGGCGCTCTGTCTTCCCTGACCGCTCTGGCCCTGGGCCTGTACCTGGGCTGGCATGCCTTTGCCTTTATCCTGGTAATGAGCGGTTTGGGCCTCTTTTACAACCTGAAAATCTTTTCCAGCCGCCTGACCGAGTCCACCCGCGTCGCCCGCCTGAGGGAAATCCCGGGGTCCAAAACCGTGTTCACCGCGCTGGCCTGGGGGGTGCTGGCCGCGTTGATCCCCGTGGTCTGTTCCGAGAAACAAATCTCCATGGCCACCGCGGTGGCCTTCATCTTTGTGGCCGGCCTGGTTTTCATCCGCACCGGTCTTTTCGAGATTCTGGCCATCGAAGGAGACCGGGTGGTGGGCAAGGAAACTTTGGCCATCGCCCTGGGGCCCCAGCCCACCTTGAACTTTCTCTCCACAGGGGCCACCATCCTGGCCATCATCTTGATTGGCGCGGCCTGGACCGGCCTCATCCCGCCCCTCGGTTATCTGCTCTCCTTGTGTTGCCTCTACGCCCTGGGCTATCTCACCTTATACCGGATGGATTTCATGGAATCCGGCCTCTTCCTGGAATCCCTGGTGGAAGGGAACATGATCCTGGCGGGGCTGCTGGCTTTTTTGATGGACCCGCTGCACGGTCCCTTCTAGAAGATATTGCGAAACCTCATACTTGAGACCTCTGTTCTTAAAAGTTCAAAGTTCAAGGTTCAAAGTTCAAGGTTAACCCTTTAGAACTTTTCATGTTTTCTGGTGAACCGTAGGTTCATGAACGACTGCTAAGATCGTTTCTCAAACCAAAAGCTCCCTCAATAACTCGATATTTTGCAGAGCAGGCGCCCTTGCCGGCAAAATACAGCCGGGGCGGCTGTTCTACATGATTTTCGCAGAGGTCTCTATTTTGAGGTTTTTTTGTCATTCTGAGGGAGCGTAGCGAGCGAAGCATCTAGTCTTTTCAATGAGCAACCGTAGGGCGGGAAAGCGAAGCGCCTCCCGCCTTCCGAGTGCAGCCCTGGGGCGGGAAAGCGAAGCAACCCTGGCAGCCGTAGAACAGGAAAACCAAACGCCTCCCGCCTGCCCAGCCGATTCTTTCACCGAAAACCGAAAACCGAAAACAGAAAACCTTCCTTCCGGTCCAAAAAATTTGTCTCTAGTTAGTAAAGTTGAACAAGGGAAAAGTCGAAAAGACCTGTGGGTGGCGGGTGAAGGGGACTAACTCCCCTAGGGCGGGTCCCCAAAGGGTTTCCGGGCTGGTTCCGGGGCTGAAAAAGGGTCCAGGGAAAAGAATTTTCATGGCACAACTGAGAAAAAATACAAATATTTGAACCAGAGTAAAAATTTTTTGAATTTTTTGTTGACAAACTTCTTGCAGAGATTTAATCTGCCTATCGAAACGTAAAAAGCAAAAAGGGGGTGGTCGCGGCATAAAAAAATTCACAGATGTTACCAGAGGTTAAAAGGGGAAAATGGTAACTCAAAAACTTCACTAAGGGGGATTAACATGAAAAAAACCATTGCTTTTCTTACCTTATTGGCTTTGGTGGCTCTCCCCGCTTCCGTCATGGCGGCGAAGACCGGGGACTTCGAAATCGGCGGCTACATCAAGTTGCATACCTGGTGGGATAGCGCCAACGATTTAAACAAAAACATCAGTATCAAGGGCAACCGGAATAACGCCTTCCGCCCGACCAATGAGGGGCGTTTAAGGATGACGGCCCAGGACACCCGGTTCAACTTCAAAATCAAAGGACCCGATGTCTGGGGTGCCAAGACCCAGGGCTACATTGAGTTGGACTTTGACGGCGTTCAGGGACAGGATCCGCAATCCACGGTCACCAACTCCTGGACCCCTCGGCTGCGCCACGCCTGGTTCCGGTTTGATTGGCCCGGCGGCTGGCAGCTCCTCATGGGCCAGTACTGGGGCGTGTTTTGCGACTTCTGGCCGGACACTGTCAACAGCGGCCCCCTCTTCGGGCACGGCATGTCCACCCAGCGGCTGCCTCAGATCCGGGTGACCTACAAGACCGGTCCCTGGAGATTTGACGCTATGGCCGCGCAACCCGAAGACGAATTTGACAATGGCTTGGCGGCTGTGAACAATGTCTTCGGTTTCCCCTGGCTGCCTGGCACCGCGGCCAACTTTCCGGGCGGCCGCACCAGTATGCCGCAGTTCGGCTTGCAGGCCACTTACGAGCAGGACCTCTGGGGCAAAGCCGCATTTTTCGGCCGCCCCCGGGCCTTCACCGCCAACGTCTCCTTTGCCGTTCAGCGCATGAAATATGATTCCGGGGCAGTTGTTGGCCGGACCTTTGGCCAGGCCGGTTACGGTGCCGTGGGTATAACCCAGGAGGACAGCCAGGACCTGGTTCCCTGGAAAGTCCAGGCAAGTCTGTTTATCCCGATTCTGCCCACCCAGACCGAAGACCTGAAGGGCACTGCCTCCTTGCAGGTGCAGTTCTACGTCGGCCAGGGCCTGCGGGCTTTCGGTAATGACTTCCTGAACGGCAACAATTCCTACTTTGAGTTTGATTCCTTCACCACTGCTGGCGGCTTCGTCAATTTCCCCAGCTATAACCGCAAACTCATGCAAAGATACGGCGGCTACATCCAGGGTCAGTACTACTTCAACAACCAGTGGCACCTCAGCTACCTGTACGGCTTCTCCAAAGCCTACGGCGTGACCCGGGACAGAAACCCGGCCCTCGTAAGCCCGATCAATCCTGATGGTTACGAATTCGCCACCGGCGGCGACCCGGTCAGGTTCATCCAGGAGCACAACGTCAGCCTGTTCTATCGGCCGAGCAAGAACTTCAAGTTCGGCGTGAGCTACGTGTACCTGAATCAGAACTGGTTCCAGACCAATGGTTCGCCTTTCAATGCGGCAGGCGCACCCTTCTCCACCACCACGGATACCACCCGGGGCGACGTGCATCGCGTCCAGTTCGCCGGCTGGTTCTTCTTCTAAACTGCAAAGCGGTTGAACACACTAAAGCCCACAGGGTAACATTCCTGTGGGCTTTTTAATTTAGCTGTAATTACATTGTTCCTTGAAAGAAAAAAGGTTTTACAATAGCATCTAGTAATATCCAACTGTCAGCTTAAAATCGGACCTTTATGGTTGACAACGTACCTGAAGATGTGGTAAGGGCCAAAAAAGAAAGTAGGGGAGGCTCTTGCAAAAGTCATTTTTGTCATCC
>CAZLRL010000124.1:0-7848 GCA_964561645.1 uncultured Desulfobacterales bacterium | reverse complement strand
TCATACAAGCGCCGATTGGCGTATTTTTTGAGTTTCACCTTCTCAGCCATGGCTTTCTCCTCTGGGGTTCAGTATACGGCAGGTTTTTGCAAAACACAAATAAATTATAAATATTCCCAAACAATATAGAAAAAATATATTTTACATTGCAAAAAATATCCTTGACAAACCCCGGGCTCGGGATTATATTAGCAGAAAATCACGGCTCCCGGAGCCGCAAGGAGAAACAAGATGATGGATCCCAAAATGATGGGCAAACAAATGGTCGATTTTTACCGAACCGCTTTTGACAATTCCTTCAACGCCATGATAACGCTGCAGGAGCAGATGGAGCGCCTGACCAACCTGTATTGGGGACAACTGATCACGATCCCCGAGGAGACCAAAAAGGGTCTGGGTGAGTGGACCAAGTCCCACAAGAAGAATTGTGCGGACTTTAAAAAAGCCATGGACGAAGGTTTCAAAAATCTGGAATCCCTGGCCGCCTAAAGGGAAGCAATGCAGATTTTCACCCCCACAAGGAGAAAAAGCCATGATGGATCCCAAAAAGATGGGCAAACAGATGATAGACTTTTACAAGTCCACCTTCGATAATTCCTTCAGCGCCATGATGATGCTCCAGGAGCAGATGGAGCGCATGGGCAATTTGTATTTCGGACAGATGGTCAATGTCCCCGATGAGGTCAAAAAGGGCCTGGCGGAGTGGACCAAGAACTACAAGAAAAACTGCGAAGACTTTAAAAAGATGATGGACGACAGCTTCAAAAAGCTGGAAGCCTTCATGGGTGAAGCGGAAAAGGCCGAAAAGGCCAAGACCGCCTAAGGGGCTTGGCGGGGTGCCGCTTCCCGGCCTCCCGCCAACCCGGTCCCGTTCCCGTTCCCGGCTCTCCGAAGTTTTCCTTAGGTCGGAACTGGTAATTCCCTGTGTTAGGAGATGAGTATGTCCGAGTCCAAAACCGCACCCCACAGCGTACCCGAGGCAATCCTGGAATCGCCTCAGGAGGTCCTGGAGACCCAAGCCAAGCTTATCTCGGCCAGCCTTGATCAGGCCCGGATGATGCAGACCTATTGGGTCGGACTTTGCCGGTATATCCTGGACTTCATGGGGCCGTCTTTCTCCGCCCTGGAGTCTCTGAACGCCATGGAAAGCAGCAAGTTGCGGGAACATACCCCCTGGGAAACGCTCCAAGACTACACTGCCCTGTGGGAATTCAATCTGCGGCTGGCGGAAGAAGGCTTGACCCACGGGATGAAAGCCATAAAAGAGTACCACACCCAGCAGGTACAGCAGTTCATCGAGGCCTGGCGCAATACCCTGTTTGGACAAGAAGGGGAAGACATCGCCACAGTCATGGCCAGGCAAGCCCGGCTGATGGAATTGGTGGTGCACGAATATCCTCAGGCCATTAAAAACATTGAGCCGGAATACGGCTTTCATTTTGATGACGGCAACTACATTAAGACTGCTGAAACCGATCGTTTTTTCCTTTATCAGGTGCTGCCTCGGGATAAGTCCGTAACGGTCCGGAAAAACGGCAAACCTGTGGTAATTATCCCGCCCTTCGTGCTGGGGGCCAATATTCTGTCCTTCCTGCCGGGGGAAGGCAAAAGTTTCGTGCATTGCTTCGCCAACCAGGGGATTCCCACCTATATCCGCATCGTCAAGGACATCCATGCTCATCCGGCGGTACAGGCGATGACCGGCGAGGAGGACTGCCTGGACACCAGGTTTTTTTTGGAAAAAGTCAAGACTGCCCACGGCCGGCCGGTCACCTTTTGTGGCTATTGCCAGGGCGGGTTTACCGCAGTGATCAATTACCTGTCGGGCGAACTCGATGGCCTGGTGGACGCCCTCATTACCAGCGTGGCGCCCATGGACGGCACCCGCAGTCCCGGTCTGTCGGAGTTCATGGGGCAGATACCCAACCGGTTTGATGACGTCACTTTTGCCTTCAAGACCCTTGCCAACGGCACCCGGGTGGTGAACGGCTCCCTGGTGAGCTGGGTGTATAAACTGAAGAGCCTGGAAAAAGATAATCCTATCGTGTCCTTCTACCGGGATCTAAAGCTGTTCGAGAAAACCTTGCAAATCAACAAGACCGCCGCGGCCATCAACTACTGGTTGCTATATGATCAAACCGACCTGCCCCTAGATATCATCAAATTAAGCTACAATTCTTACACCATTCCGGTGACCGAGGATGGAACCCTCCCCGTTACCCTTTTCGGACGGACCCTGAACTTTCAACGCATCCGGGAAAAGGGCCTGAAGTGGCTTATCTGCGTAGCTGAAAGGGATGATCTGGTGGAAAAGGAATCGGCCCTGGCCCCCCTGGATTGGGTGGACGCTGAAGTTACCGTCTTTCCTAAGGGGCATGTGGCCATTGCCACCTCCTGGAGCCTGCCCACCTCGGAATGTGCTCTGGATGCCTGCTTCCTGGGATGCCGCGGTCCGGTGCGCTTCCACCTGGACCTGGAGGCGGAAGCGGATAAGGCCCTGGAGGCTGAAAAAGACCAGGCTCTCAAGGCTCTTCCGGCTACACCCAAAAAGAAACCCGCCAAAACATCCCCGGCTAAGACCAAGCAACAGGAAGGATCAAAATGAATCGCCAATTTTTGGAGTTCTGGGGCCAGGCCCTGCTGTTGGCCGCCCAGAGCCAGAAGCAGCTGGAAGATCTCGGCCAGTGGTTTCAGCGGGGCTTTGGGGGGTTTCCAGATTACACCCAGCTTTTCAAATCTTCCTACGGCCTGGGGGAAGCGGCGGCAGAGGACACCGATTACCTCACCTTGTGGAAGAAGGCCGAAGAGGATTTCCGCCAGTCATTCCAGGATTATTTGAATCTCCTGGGGGTGGTTCCCCGGGAAGAATACGCCGCCCTGGAACAGGAAAACGGCAAGCTCAAAGAAAAAGTGGCCGAGCAGGAAGAAACCATCAAACGTCTGCGGATGCTGGCGGATGAGAAAGGCTTGGGGCTGGAGGCCACCACCCTGGAATTCCAAAGGCTCATCGAGAAACAGGGAGAGCAGTTTCAGAAGTTCATTCAGGGCTTGGGGGAGGCGGGGCAGTCCGCCGCGCCCCCCGAGGGGAAAAAGACCTGAGAGAACCTGCGGCCAACCAGATTTTCCTGTCACCCTGAGCGACGCCATGGTCCTCAACTATTTAAAACTATGAGACGCAAAGGGCGTGCCGCGCACGCCGATGATGGCGGCCACGGGCCGCCCTATGAGAAGCTGCGCGAAATGATTTCTGCAAGTAGCTTTTTTTTTACCGAAAACCGCAGTAACCGGCGCTGGCGCCGGGTTTTGTAGGGCATATCTCAGAGTTGGGAAAGGATTAGGTGAGCATGTTAGCAATCAAGGAGGCGGTGGCGGTTATTACCGGAGGAGCCGGCGGCATCGGCGAAGAACTGGCGAAATACTGGGTCGGGCAGGGCGGCAAAGTGGTGCTGGGGGATATCAGCGCCGAGGGCCTGAGCCGGGTGGAGTCCGAGATCAAGGCCATGGGCGGCCAGGCAGCCACCCTGGTGGGCGATACCACCAAAGAAGAGGATTGCGCCAAGCTGGCGGATCTGGCCATGGAAAAATTCGGCTGCCTCAACCTGGTGGCCCCGGCGGCCGGCATCATCCGGGACGCCCTTTTGGTGGCCCCGGACCGGGAAACCGGCAAGGTCACGAAAAAGATGGCCTTGGAGAACTTCCAGGCCGTCCTCGACATCAATCTGACCGGGGTGTTCCTTACCGTGCGGGAGTGCGCCGAGCGCATGATCAATCATGATTGCCGGGGGCTGATCTGCTTATTTTCCTCCACCGGTTCCCTGGGCACCGCCGGCCAGATCAATTACTCCGCCACCAAGGCGGCCATGAGCGTCATGCCCAAGGTGATCACCGCCGAGTTTTTCCGCCGGGGTCTGGGGAACAAGATCCGCTGCGTGGCCATTGCTCCTGGTTATGTGGGCACTCCCATGGTCAAGGGCATGAACCAGAAGGCCCTGGACAAGATTTTGGAACAGGTGCCCATCGGCCGTCTGGTCGAGCCCGCCGAAGTAGCATCTCTCATCGGCGAACTTTACCGCAATGAAGCCATCGCCGGAGAGACCTTCTTCATTCACGGCGGCCTACGCCTGGGTTCTAAAGGTTAAGATCATAATACCAACCAAAAAACTGCTTCATTCAGGCAAATTGGCCCCGGTCGATAACTTGACCGGGGTCTATTATTCTGAACCAAGGAGTAATATCAATTTCGCTTTCAAATGAAACAAACTTGCGATGTAACTAATGGATATTCTTGTTTCTTTTTACCGAAAACCGAAAACCGAAAACGGTATAATCCTTTCCTTCGAAAGATTGGCTGAAATTTTTTTCTTAATATATGCGTCTATCCGGCTATAATCATATATAATGAAAAAAGAAGCCCGGCTCTTTAAGTCCCTGGCCGACGAGACCCGCTTGAAGATTCTCTGGCTGCTGATGATGAAAGAGGAACTGTGCGTGTGCGATTTCATGGAGATCCTGGGCATCACCCAATCCAAGGCCTCCCGGCACCTGCGGTATCTCTCTAACCTGGGCTGGGTCATGGACCGCCGGGCCGGGGTGTGGAACTACCGGCGTATGGGCCCGTCTGGGAGCACGAGAAGTGCCAAATGGAGGATTTTTATAAGCTCAAAGAAACGGTGCTCAGGTTGTTTGCCGCCTGAGAGGCGGCCGGCGGGTCCATCTCGGCTTCTCGGTCTGGTTGCCAGCCGGAGAAAGTTCCTGGGACTGTGTTTAACGGGCCGTGGCCGCCCGACCGCGCAGCCGGGACGCTGCCTTGGTCAAAGTTCGTCGTGGATGCCTGGGGCCCCCATCAATCCCCGGTCCCGACAATTCGGGGTCCCAGGAGAGGACATTTAGGCCATCTTGGGTGCTCCGGTTACGAAAAGTACAAGGTTCGAAGTTCGAAGTACAAGGTTCGAAGATTCAGGGTGCGTGCGCACTGCGCACCATAAATTACTTTGGCCAAAAGCTCCCCTTGACAGAGCCGCCCGACCAGGCACAGGTGAGGACACCTGTGCCACCTTACTTTCCATGGTTTTGAGAGAGCTTCGGCTCATGAGCGACTGCTCTGAACGTTGATCGCACAGGCTGGAAACCCTGTCCCACCAGGCCTTTCATGATCATGGATGAGCCATGTGCTGATGAATGGCCGGTTTAGAGAGGTATAGGCTCATGCTCAGAAGTGAGCGGTAAAAAAAATTTTCCGGGGGAAAAATTTTATATTGCTTTAACCGGTTAACCGGTTATAATATAAAAAGGAATATAACCACAGGAGAAGTGACAATGACCAAGAATGACCGTGTTACTGTGAAAATTCTGGAACTTCCCGGGGTAGCGCAGGGGTGTTCCTGCGGCCCCAATTCCTGCAGCCCCGAGATGGCGGCGATTTTCCAGGAAAAAGTGGCCGAACTCCGGACGGCCCTGGAAGAGGCTTATCCCGGCCGGACCAGGGTGGAGTATGTGAACCTCAAGGAAAACCAGGCGGAGCGGGAGAGCGAGGCCGGCCAACTCCTGGTTACGCGGCAATATCCCGCCCCTCTGGTGGTGATTAACGGCGAGCCGAAATATGCCGGGTCCGTTCTCATCAAAAAGATTGTCAAGGAAGTGGGCAACGCCCTGAATACCTAACATTACGAGGAGAATTCCATGGGAGAATTTCTGGAACACACCTACGAAAAGTTCATCTTCAAGGTGAGAGTGGACTATCTGTACAGCCAGGAAGAATTCTGGGCCAATTTTGGGAAGGGCACGGCCACCGTGGGGTTGACCGACTTCATGCAAAAGGCCAAGGGTGACGTGGCTTTCCTGGAGACCGTGGAACCGGGCACCGAAGTCAAGCAGGGAGAGGAGATGGGCAAGATCGAAACCATCAAGGCCACCTTTGGCATCATCTCGCCCGTGTCCGGCAAGGTGGCGGAGGTCAACCCGGAGATTGACGCCAGCCCCTTTCTGATCAACGAGGACCCCTACGGGGCCGGCTGGATTTATCGCCTGGAATTGAGCGACCCTGAAGGCGACAAGGCTCGACTCCAGGAAGCCAAGGAATACTTCGAAATCATGAAAGACAAGGTCGCCGAGGAGGCGAAGAAGCTTTATGGGTAAGAAACACAAGAAAGTGGTGGTGCTCCCTTGCAGCGGCATCGGGAAAGTTTTCGGCGCCTTGGCCCGGGAGACCACTTATGAACTGATAGAGCGGGTCCGGCCCGACACCGCGGTTACCACCTGCCTGCCGCTCCTGGTGATCAAAGATCCCGACGCGGTAAAGCTGGTGACGGAAAACCCGGTGATTACCATCGACGGCTGCCCCAAGGACTGCGCCAAAAAGAGCGTCGAAGCCCTGGGGAAAGAGCCGGACAAGACCTACGAAGCCATCAAGTTTTACACCGCACATAAAGACCTGAAACCCGAGGGTGTCGCCGAAGTCAAGGAGACGGGCCGGAAGCTGGCGGCGGTGGCGGCAGAGGAGGTGGCCGAGGAAGTGGACAATCTGGCCGCCGGGGAGGAGAAGTGATGGATATCCAGGTGATGAAAGTGGGTGTGGTTTCCTGCAGCGGCGAGGAAATCCCCGAGGGTACGCTGTGCCGCCTGGCCTGCCGCAAGGTGCTGGACGAGCGCCCCGGCGAGACCGTCACCATCTGCCTGCCGCTGTTCATCGCCGGGGACGAGGAGGAGCGCGCCTTCGCCGCCAACTACCCCACCATCACGGTGGACGGCTGCGACAAAATGTGCGCCGCCAAGGCCACGGAGATGTTGTCGGGCAAACCCGCCAAGTCTCTCTCCATCCCCGAAATTCTGAAAAAGCATGGCTTGAATCCTCCCGACAAGCTGCGCCACTTCGGGCCGGAGGAGGAACCGGCGGTCCGGGCCGTGGCCGAGGAGATCGCCAAAGCGGTGGATGAAGTGCTGGAGGAAGAGTAACCAAGGAGCTGGCATGGCAATTTATAAGAACAAAGTGGAATGGCGGGGCGGACATCTGGGTTATACCTGGATGCAAAACGGCGCGGAAATGGAGTTCTCGGCACCCCCGGATCTTTACGGCAAGGAAGGGGTGCTCACCCCTGAGGACGCTTTCGTGGCCGCTTCCAACACCTGCTACTTCATGATGGTGGTCTGGGCTTGCGAACGCTTCAAGATGGACCTGGTTTCCCTGGAAATGGAAGCCGTGGGCGAGGTGGAGGAGCATCTGGACCGCACTTCCTGGTTCAAACGGGTGACCCTTTACCCCAAGCTCGTGGTAAAGGGCAAGTCCAAGGAGACAGTACAGCGGGCACTGGACCTGGCCCTGAAATACTCCACCATCAACCAATCCTTAAAGTCCGAACTGGTCATCAAGCCGGACATTGTAATCCAATAAGGGGTGATCATGCCCGAAACCTACGACATTGCCTTCCTGGGAGGCGGCCCCGCGGGCTACCAGGGCGCGGTCCGGGCGGCTCAACTGGGCGCCAAGGTGGCCGTGGTGGAGGAAAAATTCCTGGGCGGCGTCTGCCTCAATTGGGGCTGCATTCCCACCAAGGCGGTGCGGGCCTCGGCGGAAGCGGCCCGCACCCTGCGCCGGGCCCGGGAATTCGGGTTTCAGCCGGTGGAAGCCAACCCTGACATCCAGGCCATCATCGCCCGAAAAGAGCGGGTGGTTACCGGGCTGCGCCGGAGCATCTTCGGCCTCTTCCAGGCGCATCGCATTGCCTTGGTGGAGGGCCGCGGTCGGCTCATTGCTCCGGATAAAATCGAGGTCGAGAAAGACGGGGGCGTTGACCTGGTGCAGGCCGCCAAAGTGGTGATCGCCACCGGCTCCCGGCCGGCCCGCCTGCCCCT
>CAZLRL010000123.1:0-7857 GCA_964561645.1 uncultured Desulfobacterales bacterium | reverse complement strand
CCCAGGGCGCGGTGTGGAACATCGACTCCTTCGACCAGTGGGGCGTGGAATTGGGCAAGGTGCTGGCCAAGCGGATCATCCCCGAGCTGGAGAGCGCGGACGAACCCGAATACAAGCACGACAGTTCCACCAACGCACTCATTAAGCGGTATCGGCGTTTGAGGGGTGGGGGTTAGCGGAAAGGAGCCATGTCCAAGATTACTGTTTATCCAGACAAGGACAGCTTGATCAGCGGCGCGGCGGATTTTATTGCCGAGGCCGCGGTGCAAGCCATCGAGGCCCGGGGCCGCTTTACCCTGGCCCTGTCCGGCGGCCATACCCCGCGGCCGGTCTACGCCCGGCTGGCGACCGCGCCCTACCGGGATCGTATCGACTGGTCCAAGGTGCAGGTTTTCTTCGGGGACGAACGCTGCGTGCCCCCCGACGATCCCCAGAGCAATTATCTCATGGTTAAGACCGCGCTGTTCGACCAGGTGCCGCTGCCGGAAGCCAACATTCACCGCCTCCGGGGCGAGGACGATCCGGAGCAGGCGGCCGCGGCGTATGCCCGGGAACTCCAGCGCACCTTTGGAGGCGATGCCGCCGCCGGCGGTCCGCCGCCGGAGGGCTGCGACCTGATCCTCCTGGGCATGGGGGACAACGGCCACACCGCTTCCCTTTTCCCGGGCCTGGCCGTGGTGACCGAAACCAAGCGCTGGGTCATGGCCCAATATGTGGAGGTGGTGGGCATGTGGCGCCTCACCTTGACGCCGGTGGTCATCAACGCCGCCCGCCGGGTGGTCTTCCTGGTGGCGGGGGCCCCAAAGGCGGAGATGCTCCATAAGGTTCTGGAAGGACCCTACCAGCCGGTGGTGCTGCCCTCCCAGATCATCAAACCCACCCAGGGAGAGCTGCACTGGCTATTGGATGAGCCGGCCGCGGCCCGGCTGAGGAGGACGTCATGAGCGCCCAGACCCCCGGTTCCGAGGCCCAGGCTCGGTTCAAGCAGGAAGCGGCCGAATTTGCGGTGCAATTCGTGCAAGCGGGCATGACCGTGGGGTTGGGCACCGGCACCACGGCTATTTTCGCCACCCGGCGCCTCGCGGAGCTGTTTCATGGCGGCAAGCTGGACGGCATCGTGGCCTTTGCCACCTCCAAAGCCGTGTGGCAGGAGGCGGTCAAGCTGGGGGTTCCCATGCTGACCGAAGACCTGCCCCGGGAGCTTGACGTCACCATTGACGGCGCCGACGAAGTGGACCCGGAGTTAAATCTCATCAAGGGAGGCGGCGGGGCTTTGCTGCGGGAGAAAATCGTGGCCCAGGCCAGCGGCCGGGAGATCATCATCGTGGACGAGAGCAAACTGTCCCCCCAGCTGGGCACCAAGTGGCCGGTGCCGGTGGAGGTGCTGCCTTACGGCTGGCAGTCCCAGGCCCGCTACCTGGCTGCGTTGGGCGCCGAGGTCAAGGTGCGGCAGACGCCTGAGGGCCGCGAGTTTCGCACCGATCAGGATAATATGATCCTGGACTGCCGCTTCGGACCCATAGGCGATCTGGAGGGCCTGGCGCAGCTGCTGGCGGCGCGCGCGGGCATCATCGAGCACGGCCTGTTTTTAAACCTGGCCCAGGACGTCATCGTCGCCGGCGCCGAGGGGATCAGGCATTTGAAGCAGAAGTCCTAAGTGAGGGGCAATCAGCCCTGAAGCCAGTCAAAAACAAGCCGAAACTTCGGCAGCTCAAGCAAACCGCTCATCCAGCCAGTCCAGACAGACCGCGGCAGCAAAGGAGACATTGCCCACCTGGCAATGGGTATCGGCACCCTCGATCTCGGTGAAAAAGTGAGAGTCGACCGGACCGGAAACCTTTTCGCAGAAAGATCGGAACTGCTTCTCAGGTTCCTGGCCTTCTCCGGTCCCGGCCATGGCCAGGCAGGGGCACTGAATGTTGCTTACCACGTCTTCAGCGACGAATTCCCGCAGATATTTAAACGTATCGATGAACGTGGGTTGCCCGAAGCGCTTGATCAAATTCCCTGACATAAGCTTGTCATGTTTGGACATGAATTGCTCGGGGATGTCGGGGATATCCTCCAGCCGAAAGTTCTCCTCTTCCGGGGCCTCGGCAAAGTCTTGTCCGGCGAACGCGGTCATATAGTCATGCAGGTTCAAGATGGGGGAATTGGCGATGAGGGCCTTGATCCTCTTTTCAAATGCGGCGGCCCGCACGGCAAAGTAACCCCCAAAGCTTATGCCCAGGAGAGCCAACCGCTCCAGATCCACTCCGGGATGCTCGGCGCAAAAGTCGACGATAACCCTGGCGGGATTCTCAAAGTCCGGCTCGAATTTTGCGTCCGCATTGAAGCGCAGCGTATCCATCTGCCCGGGTCCGGCGAAATGGACGACATTATAACCTCTTGCCAGTGCCGGCCTGCCCCTCATTAAATATTCTTCTTCCAGGGTCCCGTCATACCCACTGACAATCAACAGCGTCTTTCTCTTTTGGACTTCACCTTCCGGGGCCAGGAAATAAACGGGCAGTTGCATCTCTTTGTAGGGGAGCAAGATGCTTTCAAAGGCATGGCCCACATACTTCATGGCTGCGCCGAAGCAGTCTCTGGACTTCAGGCCGAGCTCCCGGTGCCGGGGCTCGTAGCTATAGGTATAGTACTCCGCGGCCCGGTAGGAGTTGCAGGCCTTGAGAAACTGGTCCCGGGCACTGATGACATGGCCGGCCGCGGCGCGTTTTCGGGCATCATTTTCCTGATGCTCGGCGAGCCTGGTAAATTCAGCCACCCAACTTGAGGGATCGCCGTCGGCAATGCGGGCCGCGGTGGATAGACACTCGCCCACCGAGGCGCCGCCGTAGGTCGAGGAGCCCAGCTGACGTATCAACTGAAAGTCCATCTCAGGGTCGCTGAAACCCTTCACCCTGGTTTTGCTGCGTGCTAGTTCCGCCATTTTGGCACCTTCCTGTTGGTATTCGGTTGCAGGTGAGGTTCTCCTCTGCTCAAAGGAGTGTTACTCCGGTTTAATCTGTGCGGTCACCCCCTTGCCCGGGGTGAGTTTGATTTCCTTATCCTGGTGAGTAATAGTGAGGCCCGTCCCTTCCTGGAGCAGATAGGTGGCCGTATCTTGTTCCAGGCTGACCTCCAGGAATTGGCCCTGGAAGGTCAGGGGAAAGCGCAGCTTTTTGATGGGCTCGGGCAGCCGGGGGTGGAAGGACAACACTCCGTCGTGATCCCGCATGCCCCCGAAGCCGTTCACCAGAACCATCCAACTGGCGCCCATGGACGCGATGTGGCAGCCGTCCTTGACATTGCCTTCCACGTTGCCGAGGTCCATGAGCACCGCGTAGTGGGCATAGGCCAGGGCTTTGTCCATGTAGCCGATCTCCGCGGCCAAAATACTTTGGACGCCCACGGACAGGGAGGAGTCCCCCGTGGTCAGGGGATCGTAGTAGTCAAAGTTGCGCCGCTTCTGGTCCCGGGAAAATTTTTGTCCCAGCAGAAACAGGGCCAGCACCACGTCCGCCTGTTTGATCACCTGGCGGCGGTAGATCTCCAGGGGATGAAAGTGAAGCAGCAAGGGGTAGAGGTCGCGGGGCGTGTTTTTAAAATCCCAGACCTGCTTATCCAGGAAGTTGTCATCCTGGGGGTTGATGCCCAAGTCATCTACATAAGGGATGTACATTTCCTCCGCGGCCCGGTGCCAGTCTTTTATTTCCTGGTGACTCAAGCCGATTTTTTCGGCCAGAAATTCGAAACGGTCCGGGGCACGGCGCCGCAACTCCTCGGCCCGGGCCGCGGCGCAGCGCAGGTTGTTCTGGGCCATGAGATTGGTGTAGGTGTTGTTATCCACCACGGTGGTGTATTCATCCGGACCGGTGACGCCATGGATGCAAAATTTCCCCCCTTTTTGTTCGGAAAAGAAGCCGTGGCCGTACCATAAGCGGGCGGTTTCCACCAGCAGTTCCACCCCCTTGTCGTGGAGGAACTCCTCGTCGCCGGTGACCTCCACATACTTGTGCAGGGCAGAGGCGATGTCCGCGTTGATGTGAAACTGCGCCGTACCGGCGGCGTAAAACGCGGAGGCCTCTTCGCCGTTGATGGTGCGCCAGGGAAATTTGGCCCCCTGTTCATGGAGCTCCTGGGCGCGCTGCCGGGCCTTGTCCAGAATGCTGTACCTGAAATCCAACTGATTGCGGGCCAGCCGCGGGTTCGTATAGGTCAGGAAGGGCAGCACATAAACCTCGGAGTCCCAAAAATAATGGCCGTCATAGGCCTGCCCGGTGAGGCCCTTGGCCGGTATACCGGTGTTTCCCGCCCGGGCCGCGGCCTGGAGAATCTGCAGCAGGTTGAAGCGGATGGCTTGTTGGGTTTCCGGGGCCCGGTGTTTCCGGTCGGCGTGGCCCTCGATCTGCACATCGCTGCGGCGCCAGAAGTCCTCCAGATATTGCCGCTGGCTGTCCAGGAGATCCTGAAAGCCGTTGGCCACGGCGCGATCCAGGGTCCGCTCCACGCTGGCGCACAGTTCATCCGCCGGAATGTGGGCAGAGGTATGGTAAGCCATGTACTTGGTCAGGCGGATGGGTTTACCCGCCTGGGCCGCGACGGAAAAGACCACTTTGCCCAGATTTTCCTCGGCCTTGGTTTCCGAGGAATAGTTGCATTCCGTTTCCAGGAGATGTTCGATCCCGCAGGCCAAAGTCATTTTGCTGGCGTCGGTGGCATGGCCGAGCACCACCCGCTGCTTTTTCCGGTAGTGCACCCGGGGCCTCAGGACCCGGCCCTGAAAGCCCCGCCCCAGGCGGGGATCTTCTTCGCTGAACTGCTGGGGCGGGTCATTGCGCATTTCCGAAGAGATGGTCACCGGGGCATCGTCATTGAGCACCGTGACCTCATAGGAAATCGCGGCCAGGTGCCGGTGTTCGAAGGAGACCAGGCGCCGGGATTTGATGGCCACGCGTTTGCCCGAAGGCATCTCCCAGACGATCTCCCGGTCCAGGGTGCCGGCCTGCATGTCGAGAACCCGTTCGTAACCGGCCAGGTTGGCGTCAGGCAGAGAAAAAGGCTCGTCGTCCACATAGAGTTTGATGATTTTGCTGTCCGTCACATTCACCATGGTCTGGCCGGTTTTCGAAAATCCGTAGGCGATTTCCGGGTAGGTGATCTTCCAGGACTCGTAAAAGCCGTTGATGAAGGTGCCGTTCTCCGAGACCGGGGTGCCTTCCTCAAAGCAGCCCCGCATGCCCAGGTAACCGTTGGCCGTGGAAAAAATGGTTTCGCTCTGGGACAAAAAACGGGGATAGAACTGCTTTTCGACGATCCGCCAAGGTTCGATGGGATAGACGTGGCGAGGAGGATTTACTGGTTTTTTCTGGAGCATCGAGCCTTCTCCTTTCTAGCGCGGCTGGTCAATTTCAAGCATTACTGGAGCATTTCCTTAAGGTCGTTCACCACCACGTCGGCGCCGTTTTTTTGGAGGGCCTCGGCATGGCTTTGGTCTTTGCGATTGACCCCGATCACCAGGCCGAATTTGCCGTTGCGGCCGGACTGCACCCCGGAGATAGCATCCTCCACCACCACGGCCCGCGCCGGCGGAGCGCCCAGAAACTCGGCGGCCTTGAGATAGGTATCGGGAGCGGGTTTGCCGGGCAGCTTCTGATCTTCCACGGTGTGGCCGTCCACCCGATCATCGAACAAGTCCTCGATCCCGCCGGCCTGAAGCACCGTCTGGCAGTTTTTGCTCGATGAGACCACCGCGGTTTTGATGCCCGCCTGGCGCAGCTGCTTCACCCAGGCCACCGAGCCGTCATATACTTCCACCCCGTCGGTTTTCAGGGTTTTTAAGACCAGTTCTTCCTTGCGGTTGCCGATGCCGCAGATGGTTTCCCGGTCCGGCGGGTCGCTGGGGTCGCCATAGGGGAGATGAATGTCCCGGGATTCCAGGAAACTTTTGACCCCGTCGTAGCGCGGCTTGCCGTCCACGTACTCGCCATAGTCCCGGTCCAGATCGAAGGGCTTAAACGGTTCGCCGGTTTTGGCGGCCCGCTGCTTCAGATACTCATCAAAGGTTTTCTTCCAGCAAGTGGCGTGGACCTTGGCGGTGGCGGTGAGCACCCCATCGAGATCGAATAACACCGCGTCGAAATTTTCCTTGGTTACGAAGCGCTTCGAGGAACTCATAGATCCACCTCAGGAATTTAGTGTTGTGTGGTTGGGGAATTGTGGCCTTCCGGTCGGGGTGGCCGACTGGGCCTGCTTGGCCGGGCCGTCATTCCAGGAGGGCAGCGGGTCCTGGGCCTGGGCCGCGGGCGCGGTGAGGACCAAGACTAACCAGAACAGTATCCACAACCCCAGGATTTTTCGGTAAGGATGCCTGACGGTCTGGCGTGGCAGCAAACTCTCCTCCCTTGCTGTGGTCGGGAAGGGGCTCGTGATGAGGCGGCAGTATCTTCTCACCCGGCCGCGAAGTCCGGGCTGGCCCCGGCTAGAGCTTTTTTTCTGGTACAGTGGAATTGGGCGAATTTATGGCGACGCGGCGGGATAAAGCCGCGCCAAGACCTGGTTTCAGAAACCCGCATGATGATCTTTAACTTAAGCATGGGAAATGCTTAGTCAACCGCAGACGGGCAATAAGTGGTTGCCATTGTTGAAATTCTTTCATAGGGTCATCTTGGGGAAAGCCAGGAATCTTGCTTTTTCAACCTGAGATCGTCACTTTGTTCGGGAGGACAGATCCAGAAATGGTGGGACAGGTTCAAAGACATGAAAATCTTGGTCGGTACCAGCGGCTATGGGTACAAGGAATGGAAGGGAAAATTCTATCCTGAAACGATCCCGCCCCGGGAAATGCTGGGCTTCTCGAGGAGCTTATCACCACCGCGGCCTGGGGCTACCTGCGCCTGCGCCGGGCTGATTATACCGCAGCCGACCTGTCCCGCTGGCTTCTAAAAATCCGGGCCCAGAATTGGCAACAGGCCTGGGTTTTTTTCAAGCACGAGGAGGAGGCCCAAGGGCCCGAGATGGCGCGGCGTTTTCGCGAGCTGAGCGAATCCAGGGCAAAGAAGATCAGAGGCAAAAAGGAGGGTTGAAGGTGTAAAGAAATTTCAATGGCCGAAGGGAAGCCAAAAATGGTGGTCTTACCTGCAAGCCGTTGCAAAACCTATTTTTCTGTCATCCGGAACGAAGTGAAGGATCTAGAACTAACTGAAAAGACTAGATTCTTCGGTCGCGGCGCTCCCTCAGAATGACAAAAAGAACCGAAATATGAGGTTTTGCCACCGCTTCTAAAAGATAAACAGGTTCATGAAACGGGCTTGACGGAATTCAGGGGCAGATTTTCTTTCCTACTCGGCTTTTTTGTTATATCGATAGACACTTGAGTCGGTATTTGGGATTTAACCAATGGATTAACATACCATAACTGGTTGTGATGATATTTTTTTTGACCTAAAATACTTCCCCCTCTTGTGGAACCAGGAGGGGAACTGGTTATGAGTATTAGATAATTGGGCCGGGTTGCCGCGGGGCAACCCGGTTTTTAATTTTACCCGGAGTTGGAGGGCCAAAGAGTAAGTTGTTGGTCATCGCGATTGACATTTCTGCCCTGATGTGACATGCAAAAGAGAATAGTTTTCTGTCTGACTCCAGTCGCTACTGCACTTTTAAAGTAAGGGGTAATATTATGAATAGAATAGCGCGCCTTAACATGACCGACAAGACTGTTACCTGGCAGGAAGTACCGCAGGATTATCAAGGTCTGGGAGGTCGGGCCTTGACCTCCCGTCTTATCCGGAAGGAAGTGCCGCCCACCTGCCACCCGTTGAGCGCCGACAACAAGCTGGTCCTGGCGCCGGGCCTGCTGACCGGGGCCCCGGCCGC
>CAZLRL010000122.1:0-7863 GCA_964561645.1 uncultured Desulfobacterales bacterium | reverse complement strand
CCCTGGGGCTCGAACGCGTTCGAGCCCCAGGGCCCCAAGCGCCGCGTCCTGTTTTGGCTGGGCGGCGAGGGCGGAGTTGTTGACGCCAAGCCGACTGAGGGAAAACCACCTCAATTGGAACAAATTGCCGAGCAGGCGCGCCGCGAGGGGGTAACTATATTTGCCGCCCTGATGGCACCCGGGGCGGCCTGGCGCACTCTGGCTTCCGACACCGGCGGCCACTGCTGGGAAATCAAGGCCGCATCCAACCTGCATGTGCCCTGCCTGAAGCTCTATCAGTACCTGGCCCAGCCTCAGGAGGCCCCCATAGCCGACTCGCAGGTCCGCCTCGATCGGTGGGTCGACGAGGCGGTAATGGTGCTGACCCGGTCGGACCCCGAGAAAGGGGTGGTTCTTACCGACCCCAGGAAAGCTCGCATTACCGAAGGCACGCGAGCCAGAAACGTTCGCTGGGTCGCCGGCCGCTCCTGCGACCTGATAACCCTCACCCGCCCGCGGCCCGGGGTCTGGAGTTTTTCCGGGGCCCAATCCGAGGTCGGCAGAGTTTTTCTGTCCACAGAATTGATGCTGGAGGTCGCCGAACCCCCCCGGGAGGTGGCGGCAGACGAAGCCTTGCCAGTCACCGCGAACTTGCACGCTGATAAGGGGTCCAGGGCTGCCTCCGGACTTCTGGCCGGTACGGACTTTTCGGCCGAACTGCAGATAAACGATACCCAGCTGATTGAGGCCCTGAAAAAACCATCTACCGGCGAAAACCCGGATTCGACAGGAGATGTCTGGACCGGACGGTTCCCGCCCGTGCATCAGGAAGGGGAGGGCACCTTGAAGGTCTTGGCCCAGGGAAAAAATTTTCAGCGGCTCAGAACCCTGGCCATTTCCATAACATCGCCCTGGTATCGCGTCACGCCCCAGGCGCAGGAGACCCCGGTCGAACTCCCCTTGCACTTTCAGCCCCACCCCGGGCGCCGCGCCGAACAGATGGCAGGCACTCTAACCCTGAAATCGGCCCTGGGAAGCGTAAGCGGCATCATGATCACCCCGGACCCGGGGGCTGAAATAATTTTGGACCGCTCCCCCGGCAGTGAGGATATTTCCTGGGCCGATCTGCACCTGCAGGCTACCACCGCTGCGGGGCGCCACCTGGACATCATTTCCGGTCCGCTCCGCCTGCAAAATCCCCCGAGCGCCGTGAACAACCCCACCCAGCCGCCGGCTGAACCTGATTCTCCGCCGGAAGTTCAGGAGAAAAACCAGTTCCATTTCCATCTGAAACCCTGGATGTGGCTGGCTCTAAGTGGTTTGGGCGGCGGGGTTCTGCTGGCTTCGGCTCTGTTAATGTGGCGCCTGCGTCGGGATGCCGAGGGACTCGATGGCGAAGAGGATTTTGGGGGCCATTTACCTACCAGCGTCTTGAGGCTCAAAGCCCAGGTGGAAGCCCTGGTCAAGGAGAAGGCCGCCTTGGAGGCCGCCCTGAAGGAGAAGACCGAACAATGGCAAAAGGTCCAGGAGGAGAAGGTCGAGTTGCAGGCGGACCTGGACCGTTACCAGAAAAAATCCCAGGACTACTTCAAGAATATGCAAGACCTGGAAAAGAAAGTGATCGAAACCGACGAGGAGGCCAAGCGGGTCAGGGAGGAATATATGGCCCTTTATGCCCGCAATCAACGGGAACAACAGGCCTTGAAGAAAGGTTGACCGAGCCGCGCTCGGAATACCGCCTGCCCGGGACCAGGCGGTCCGGCAGCCAAATTATCCGGTAATCTCAGAAGAGCATGTCAATAAAGTGTTCGTGAAATTCCCGGAGTTCTTTATGGCATTCCCCGCAATAAAGGCGGACTTCCCCTTCAATTTCCGTGTCATCACTCAAGGCTGAGAAGCTGCCATCGTCGTTTTGCCGGTAAAAAGTGGTGACGGTCACTCCCTCAGCAACTTCATAAAAATCCGAGTCGTTGCCGCAGTGGGGACAAGAAATCTTCATTTTTTCGGGCTAAAGGTATTACTGCGTTCGATTTCCAGGATTTTTTGTAAGTCCTGGCGATAGAAATCGTTGGAAGGTTCCAATTTCTGGGCCAGTTCCATTTCATTGGCCGCGAGATTATACTGGCCTTGGGCTTTCTTGCTCAGGCCCTGTCGCTGGTAAATGTTCCCCTGGTGGGCGGCCAGCCGGGCCAGGTAAAAATGCGTCCGGCCATCCCGGGGGGAAAGCTCGTTGGCTTGCTGGAGTTCCTGCCGGGCCAAATTGTACTTCTGCTGGTGATAGTGAATGATGCCCAGGTTCCTCAGAAAACGGTGACGGACCTCCTGAGGAGCTCTGTTCAGGTTTTTGGTGAGGACAATGTCCAGGAGCGCCAGGGTCCGCTCATTCAAAACGCTGCCCTCGGTCAGCATCCGATCGCTTATTCTGGCAATTTCCGCCGGCAGAATCGGCTGACCCCGGATGATCTCTTCGAGCATGGCCTCATCCGGGT
Organism: uncultured Desulfobacterales bacterium; assembly: GCA_964561645.1. Classification (GTDB taxonomy): domain Bacteria; phylum Desulfobacterota; class Desulfobaccia; order Desulfobaccales; family 0-14-0-80-60-11; genus JBGSLA01. Next base: position 5,395 of record CAZLRL010000122.1, on the reverse strand, counting down.
GTTCATCTTTCAGTGACGACGGCGGCGGCAGATAAACTTTTTCTACCGTCGGCGTCGGCGCGGAGTGCGAGCCTCGCCCCCCGGCACACCCGGCCCCGGTCAAGACCAGGGCCAGGCACAGTAAGCTGATGGCACGCTGAATCACACCTTTCCCTCGCCCCAATGAATTCGGGAATAATTATGCCATGCAGGGTTGACCCGTCAACCCCTTTTTAACCAGGATTTCCCAAATGAGAGGGAATTACTATGGCCTGGGGTACTTGTAACCTTTCCGCACCACTTGCCTACTGACGCGGGAAGGCTGCAGTTTCTCCAGAAAATGCCCTGCCAATTGATCGGCTTGATTCTGGTCGCCGCAGGTAAAAATATCCAGCACCAGATAGCCGAACTCCGGCCAGGAATGGAAGGATATGTGAGACTGGGCCAAAAGGGTGAACCCTGTGACCCCGTGAGGCTGGAACTGGTGGAACCGGGACCCGAGATTGGTGAGCCCGGTTTTTTTAACCGCCGCCTTGACTAAGTTGTGAAGATATCTGCGGGAATTGATCTTTTCCTGATCGCAGCCGTAAAGCTCCATCATCAGGTGATATCCATCCGGCCGCGGATTCTGGACCAGGAACTCCCTTTTCATGGGCAGAACCCTCCCTTGAGCTTTTTTTTGGCGGGGAAGAGCTTCCCCTCTTTGCCACCCCCCTTGTTCAGCGGGTTTTAAACAATCCAAACGAATTTATAATAATCCTGGCTTTTCGTCAATAGAAAACCCATCCCAGCCAAGCCTTCGGGATTTCGGCGGCTTACCGGTTCTAACTGATCAGTCCCCGCGACTTGAGCACCGGGCGGGGATTCACCAGGTGACGGGCAAACCAGCGGTGATAATCCTTCGCGCCCAGGGCCAGGGCCAGAATTTCCGAAAAATGGAAAATGGGCAGGCGGGTTTTAAGGGTGCAGCGGATGTCCAAATTAAGTTGGCACATGGCACACACGGTCACCAAACACTCGGCCTCAGCAGCCACGGCGCTGGCTATTATCTGGTTTACCTGCTCGGTCACCACCTGGGGTTGCACCGCGGACAAAAAACTGCCGCAGCAGCGGGACGTCAGGCAGTGGGTGACGGCCTCGCCTCCCAGCGCGTTGAGAACATTTTCCACTTCGGCCTGAAAATAATGCTGGCGGCGGAGCGCGGGGGGGCGATGCAGGGTGCAGCCGTAATAAGGCATGAACCGCAGGCCGTTCAGGGGAACCGGCGCGCCGTTGAGGCGCGGCAAGCCGTACCGCACCACGGCTTCCAGAAAATGGATGATCTGCAGATCAGGGGAAATGGGCCGCCCCAGGCGACGTTTCAGGGAGCGCGCCAGATCCCGGTCCTGTTTTACGGCGCTATGGACATGGCGCAGATGGTGGAGGCAGCGGGGACACATAGCCAGCAGGGGCTTATCCGGGTCGGCCAGCGACAGGTTGCGGGCCGTGAGCTGGGTACCCAGGTCCGGGTCCACGATGTAAGCCGAGGAAGAGCCGCAACAATTCCAATCGGGAAGTTCGGTAAGGCTGAAGCCCAGGGACTGGCAGACCCTCATGAGGGACTGGTTGCTTTCCCAACTGGTGCTGGCTACGGAGCAGCCGGGATAATAGGAAAACTCCTGGATCGGCTCCCCGGTCATGGCTTGGCCACCTTCCAGTAAGGCCCAAACAAGCGCCGAATCTCATGAAATTTTTTGACCCGGGAGGGAAACAGGTCCAGCCTGCGTTTGGCCAGCATTTTGAGTCCTACATCCAGGTCTGAGAACCATTCTCCCGTGGCCAGTTTATGCCGCAGCATGATGCGTAATTTGTGCGCCCGGCCGTAAACCTCGATGGAATGGAGCACCTGCACGTGAAAATCCAGAATCCTCTGTCTGGGTATCTGCACCCCCGCTTCCAGGGCCATCTTGGTGAGGGTGTTCATGATGGCCGCGATGTCGATATTGTTGGGGCATTGGCTGGAACAGGTGTGGCAGTTGACGCAGACCCAAATGGTGGCGCATTCCAACACCTGCCGCCGCATACCGTACTGGATCATGCGCATGATCACGTTGGGAGGATAATCCATGGCCGCCACGAAAGGACAGCCGTTGCTGCAGGTGAGGCATTGATAGCATAAATTCAGGTCCGTCTCACTCTGCCGGTTGACCTCCGCGGCAAAATCCCGGTCCAGTTCCTGGATTAAAACCGCCTCCTCCCTCTCTAGCCGATGGTTTTGCGGGTCCCCACGTTCGATTGTATATGACCTTGGTATAGAATGGTGCATTTTTCAGGTGATGTCCTTGATTGGAGTCAATTTTTTGGTGGGAGGTGTCGATTTTCAGGGAAGAGGCTTCTCGCCACTCGACCAAAAATCCTTGCCTGCTCCTCCTTAGTAAGATAACACATAAAAAAATTATGGGTATTGCCAGAAATTTCGACTAAAAAGCGAGGTCCCATGGAACTGGTATATCGTCCCCGACGGCTCCGGCGCACCGAGACCATTCGGCGCCTGGTGCGGGAAACAGTGCTCACCCCGGCCGACTTTATCTACCCCATGTTCGCGGCCCCGGGCAAGAGCGTAAGACAGGAAGTGGCGGCCATGCCCGGCGTGGCCCGCGTCTCCGTCGACCTTCTGGTGGAGGAGGCCCGGTCGGCCTGGGACGCGGGGGTGCTCGCGGTGCTGCTGTTCGGCCTGCCCCAGAGGAAGGATGACACCGGCAGTGAAGCCGCCTCGCCCAAGGGCGCGGTGCAGCAGGCGGTGCGGGCCCTCAAAAAGGCCCTTCCCGACCTGGCGGTCATCACCGACGTTTGCCTGTGCGGCTATACCAGCCACGGCCACTGCGGCATTGTCCACCGGGGGGAGATCGACAACGACGCCACCCTCGCCGAGGCCGGGGCCGACCTGGTGGCGCCCTCGGACATGATGGACGGGAGAGTTGGGGCTATCCGGGAGGCCCTGGACGACCGGGGCTTCGAGATGGTGGGCCTTCTGTCCTACGCGGTCAAGTACGCCTCCGCGTTCTACGGGCCTTTCCGGGAGGCCGCGGAGTCCGCGCCCCAATACGGCGACCGCCGGGGCTACCAGATGGATCCGGCCAACGCCCGCGAGGCCATGCGGGAGGCTACCCTGGACGTGGAAGAGGGTGCGGATATCCTCATGGTCAAGCCCGCCTTGCCCTATCTGGACATCATTGCCGAGTTGGCGGGAGAATTTGATCTCCCTATCGCGGCCTACCAGGTGTCCGGCGAGTACAGCATGATCAAGGCCGCCGCGGCCCAGGGCTGGCTGGATGAAACCGCAGTCATGCTGGAGTCCCTCACCGCCATCAAACGCGCCGGCGCCGATCTGATTCTGACCTATTTTGCCAAAGACGCAGCCAAGGTCATTATAAGACCAAGCACAGGTTGAAAACCTGTGCCACCAGAACACTCTTTTTTTAGACATTCTATGCTAAAGTCTTAAAATTAATTCCCAGGGATATATGTCTTGTTTATCAAATGGCAATAAAAAATTTTTGCTCTATAAGAATCATTGGCAAATATGAGGCATTTCTGTCCGATGTTGTGACAGCATAAAAGGTCAAGATAAAAAATGAGCCAGCAGAGGAATAAAAAGCCAGGTGGCACAGGTTTTCAACCTGTGCAAAAATTCCAGACCACCAGAAGGAACCTGCCCCACTGGCAAGAGCCCGGAAGCATTTACTTCATCACTTGGCGCTCACAGTCTGGGAAAATTCTCAACCAGGAAGAACGGCAGATTACCTTGGAGGCTTTGCACTATTGGGATGGAGTCAAATGGACCTTGTTTGTAGCAGTGGTCCTGCCAGACCACGTGCATATGCTGGCCCAACCTTTACCTAAGCCAGAAGGTGGAGTGTTCAATCTGGCCGAAATAATCCACAGTGTTAAGCGGCACAGTGCCAGGGTCATCAATCAATTGAGAGGAACCCGTGGTCCTCTGTGGCAGGACGAACGCTATGACCGGATTGTGCGGGATGAGGCGGAATTCTTGGAAAAATGGAATTACATCAGAAACAATCCGGCAAAATCCGGCCTGGCCGACAGCCCGGAAAACTACCCCTGGCTCTATGAGCGGGCTTAGTATGCACAGGTTGAAAACCTGCCGCCAAAAGTTTTTAGTGATTAACGTTCTTCCTTCTATAAAAACCTTTTGAGTTAAACAAACCGAACAATGTGAGCTCTTTTTCAGGAGCCGACTGGCCAGCATTCCCTTACCCCCATATGCACTCCATTTATCCCTGTGTTATGATGACAACATGAAATCTCAGAAATCCCGCGGGGACCGGGTGCCTCCCCTGCGCCTGTTGGCCTGGGAGACCACCCGGCGCTGCAATCTCGATTGCCGCCACTGCCGGGCCGCGGCCACCCAGGGGCCGTATCCCGGGGAGTTGACCACGGAGGAAGGTAAAAAACTCCTCACGGACGTGGCCGATATGGGCCCCGCGGTCATCATCCTCACCGGCGGCGAACCCCTGCTGCGGGAAGACATCTTCGAGGTCACGGAGTTCGGCCACCGCCTCGGCCACCGCATGGTTATGGCGGTGAACGGCACCCTTCTGACCCCCGACCTCGCCCGGCGCCTCAAGGACGTGGGCATCCAGCGGCTGAGCATCTCCCTGGACGGGGCCACGGCCGCCAGCCACGATGATCTGCGCGCCGTGCCCGGGGCCTACGAGGGCGCGCTCCGGGGTATTGAGGCCTGCAAGGCCGCGGGGCTGCCCTTTCAGATAAACACCACCGTCACCCGGGCCAATCTCGCGGAACTGCCGGCCATCTATGAGCTGGCCCTAAAGCTCGGGGCCGCGGCGCACCACGTCTTTGTGCTGGTGCCCACGGGCCGGGGCGCCGAGATCCCCGAGGAGCTGGTGACCCCGGAGGAATACGACCGCACCCTCAGGTGGCTGGTGGACCGGCAACAGGAAGGCCGCCTGCATCTCAAGCCCACCTGCGCGCCCCAGTTTTACCGCGTCTGGCGGGAAGAAGCCCGGGCGCGGGGCGAAAAAATCACCCCCCAGACGCACGGCATGGAGGCCATGACCAAGGGGTGCCTGGGCGGCCAGGGCTTCGCGTTCGTGTCCTATAAGGGCGACGTGCAGCCCTGCGGTTACCTGGAACTGCTGGCCGGAAATATAAGGGAGCAAGCCTTCCCGGAAATCTGGCAAAATTCCGCACTGTTTCGGCAACTACGGGCCGTGGACGATTATCACGGCAAATGCCACGCCTGCCAGTACCGCAAGGTCTGCGGCGGCTGCCGGGCCCGGGCCTACGCGCTCACCGGCGACGCCCTGGCCGACGACCCCATTTGCCCCTATATGCCGAGGTGATAATGGGGTAAGGGCGGGGACGTAGGGGCGGGGTTACCCCGCCCCTACCT
>CAZLRL010000121.1:7594-7871 GCA_964561645.1 uncultured Desulfobacterales bacterium | reverse complement strand
TTTGCGGGTGGGGAGCCAGGCAACCACGGCCTGGCCGGCAAGGTCCCTCAGCCCATGGCCCAGGCCGGCCTCCTCTATGGCCGCGGATAATTTTTCCTGGCCGGCATCGTAAGGAAGAGGGGAGGGTTTGGCAGCCTTTGACTTCCTTTTACGCTCGCGGCGGAGGGGAAGGTCGGCGGCGGCAGGGATTTCTCCCCACACAAAGAGGCGGTCTTCGGAAAACGCAGCGTGCAGGATGAGCATGGGCCGGCCAAGGGGATTACTTCAGGATAATCAT
>CAZLRL010000121.1:0-7584 GCA_964561645.1 uncultured Desulfobacterales bacterium | reverse complement strand
TACCGGGAATGGCTGGGAAAAACAATGAGAGCTGACCAAACGCGAGCGGTCTTAGCTCAACTCCGGCTGGCGGAGATCAGGTACCTGGTTTCATCGAGAATATGGCGCAGATACTCAAGCGGCGAGAGCGGCATATTCCACCTCTTTTAAAATATGCGGCCCGATATAAGGACTGAGGGATTCCACGGTCACCAGTTCTGATCGATCAGCTGGTTGCCGACCTTCGGAAACCCGAGGCCTTCTGTCCCACCTGGTGATGCCTGGGCCGGAGTCTGGCTGACGCACGGACATGTATCGGGGTAGTTTCTTTCTCAGGCGGATCAAACCCCGGGGCCATTTCTTTGTCCATGACCCTCGGCATTAATGTTCCGATCTGCGTAAAACGATAAAGATGGAAGGAGGAATCGCCTATGGAATGTTATGAAAAGACATTATCCCCTGAGGATGAAAAACGCCTCGCCAACGCGCTGGCGTTTATCCAGTTTCAGACGAAGACCGCGGTCGGCTATCCTACTAATCACCTTTTCGACTACTCCGCGCTGTATCCGTTCCTCAGTTACAGCGTCAACAATGTCGGGGATCCGTTCGAGAGCACGAATTACCGTCTTAACACGATGGAGATCGAGCGGGAGGTCATCCATTTCTTCGCCGAACTGACGAAACTCCCCAAGGATCAAGCCTGGGGTTATGTTACGAACGGCGGTTCCGAAGGGAACCTTTACGGCGTCTTTATCGGGCGCGAAACCCTTCCCGGCGCCATGGTCTACTACTCGGAGGACACGCACTACAGCGTCGGCAAAGCCATGCGCCTCCTAAACGTCCGCAGCATGATGATCCGCCGGCAGGAGAACGGCGAATTCGACTACGAGGACCTACGCGAGTCGATCAAGCTCCACCGCGACATGCCCGCAATCGTCTTCACGACGGCCGGCACGACGATGACGGGTGCCATCGACAATATCGCAACGATCAAGGGGATTCTCCATGAATTCCTCATTGACCGCCACTACATCCATTCGGATGCCGCTCTCAGCGGCATGATTCTATCCTTTGTCGAAGATGCCCCCGAGTGGAACTTCGAGCATGGGATTGACAGCATTTCGATCAGCGGCCACAAGTTCATCGGTTCCCCCATACCCTGCGGCGTCGTGCTTGCGAAGCGAAAGAACATGGAGCGCATCGCCCGAATGGTTGAGTATGTCGGCGCTCTTGATACAACGATCACCGGCTCACGGAACGGCATTACGCCCTTGTTTCTGTGGTATGCCATCAAACGCCACGGTCTGGAGGGATTTCGAAACCAGGTCAAACAATGTCACGAGATGGCTGACTATGCGATTGAGGAGATGAAACGCATCGGCGTCAGCGCCTGGCGCAACAAGCACGCCAATACGGTCATCTTTCCAAGGCCTTCGAAAGAAGTCCTGGACCGCTGGCAGATCGCCGTCCACGGAAACACCGGCCACATTATCACGATGCCGCATGTCACGAAGGAGTTCGTGGATCGTCTCATTTCAGACATGAGACAGTATCCTGCGAAGGAGGTTCAATCATGAAACAGCTCGTCATCGTTACTGAGGACAAGCCGGGCATCGTCGCGGATATCTCGACGGCGCTTGCGAATAAAAATATCAACATCGAATCGCTTGACGCCGAGGCAGCCAAGCGTCACGGCATCGTCATCCTCTCGGTCGACAAATACGACGAGGCCTTGAAGACGCTAAAGGACGCCTCCTTTACGGTCTATACGGAAGATACGATCGTCGTGGAAATCGCCGATGAACCGGGGGCCCTTGCCAAGATCGCGCGTCGATTCAAGGATGCTAATCTTAACATGAGAAGCATCCGGATCATCAAGCGCGAGGCGGGGAAATCTCTCGTTGCGATCGCGACCGATGACACGAAGGAGGCGATCAAACTGGTCGAGGACTGTATCGTGGCGTGACCATAGAATCACGTGGTGCGGGGTGTGTGATACGACCTGACAAGCAACGTATTTTGCTGCTCTATGCTTCGCATTACGGGCCATGCGTGTTATGAATCCTGGTGCCTTTTTGAGTGCGGATCTTCTCGAAGATGCGCTCCCGTCTCGTCTCCTCACTGGTCCAATACTGACAGGCCCAGCCCAGGGCTTCCGGGGCCTTAAACAAGATCATTGGCCGATTTTGCAGTTATTTGGTTTAGATTTATTAATGAGAGCATGAAAAAGATTAACCTATCACCCTAACCCTCTCCCTCAAGGTCAAATATTAATCTAGGGAAAATAAATGAAACCTGCGAAAGGGAAGTCCGGCTGGGAGTTTGACTTTCCGGGCAAGTAACCTTAAGTTAAGAAAAAACTGACAAATAATGCTTCCATCTGGCCAGGGAGGTTTCGATGCCACACGCAATCTGGAAAGGTCAAATTTCTTTCGGGTTGGTCAATGTACCGGTCAACCTGTACTCGGCTGAGGCTACTGGGTCGGAAATTCACTTCAACTTGTTGGACAGGGAGAACATGGCGCGGGTCAAGTACAAGCGCGTCAATGAGGTCACGGGCGAAGAGGTGCCGATGGACCGGATCGTCAAGGGCTACGAGCTGGATAACGGCGAGCTCGTGGTCCTGACCCGGGAGGAGCTGGAGAACTTCGATGTAGAGGCGACCCAAACCATCGAGATCCAGGATTTCGTCGACGTAGATGCCATCCATTATACTTACTTTGATAAACCTTATTATCTTGTTCCCGGTAAGAAGGCCGAGAAAGGTTACGTGTTACTGCGGGAGACGCTGCACCGCACCGGAAAAGTGGGCATCTCCAAGGTGGTGATCAGGACCCGTCAATATCTGGCCGCGCTGGTGCCCCAGGATAACGGCTTGATCCTCAATTTGCTGCGCTATGCCCATGAATTGCGGGATCTCAAGGACTATGATCTTCCCGGTCGCGACCTGGATGAATATAAGGTTAATGACCGGGAGCTGGAGATGGCCGTCAATCTGGTCAATACCATGACCACCCAGTGGGAGCCGGAAAAATACCGCGACGACTATACTGAGAAATTGCTCGCCTACATCGAACGGAAAGCCGAGGAGGGCGAGCAGGTTCAGCCGCCGGAAGAGAGACCGGCAAAGCCCCGCGCCGAGGTGGTGGATTTCATGCAATTGCTCAAGAAGAGCGTCGAGGAAAAGGAAAAAGCCCAAGAGCCCCCCAAAGCGCCCATGGTCTCAAGCGGCAAAACCAAAAAAGCCCGACGCAAGAAGGCCAGCAGCAGCTGATACGCGGCTGGGTTTTTCCGGTTGCAGTTCAGGGATGGCATGGGGCTGAGGGAATACCGACAAAAGCGGCATTTTGAGAAGACGCCGGAACCGCCGGGTGAGGTGTGGGAGAGCACCACCGGGCGGTTTTTTTGTGTGCAAAAACATGCGGCCAGTCATCTGCATTACGATTTTCGCCTGGAGCTGGACGGGGTCCTGAAAAGCTGGGCGGTTCCCAAAGGTCCCTGCCTCGATCCCGACCAGAAACGGCTGGCCGTGCAGGTGGAAGACCATCCCCTGGATTACGGCTCCTTTGAGGGCATTATCCCGCTGGAAGAGTATGGCGGGGGCACGGTTTTGCTGTGGGATCGGGGGACCTGGGAGTCGATCGGCGACCCGCAGGAGGCCTATGACCAGGGCCATCTCAAGTTTCGCTTGCAGGGGGAAAAGTTACGGGGCGGCTGGGACCTGGTGCGGCTCAAGAGCCGAGAGGAAGAGGATGGGTACCGGAACTGGCTGCTGATCAAAGCAAAAGACGACGAGAGCCAGCCGCGGCAAGAAAGGGATGTTACCGAGGCCGAGCCCCTCAGCGTGGCTTCGGGGCAGAGCCTGGAGGAGATTGCCGCGTCCACGGACAGCCGGGTCTGGTCGAGTGAGGAGGGAGAAATTAAGACCGGACCGGGCCAGAGCAAGGCGGATGCCCGGGACGGAGACGCCGCACCGGCGCTGGACTTGGAGGTGGATTCGCTGCCCCAGGCGCGGCCGGCGCCCCAGCCGGAGTTCCATCAACCCCAGTTGGCCACCCTGGCCAAGAACCCTCCTCAGGGCGACAACTGGCTGCACGAAATAAAATTTGACGGGTATCGGCTGATAGCCGTGCTCAAGCCTGGCGACGTCCGTTTGTTTACCCGCACAGGCAAGGACTGGACCGCCAAGTTTGACTCGGTGCGCCAGGCCTTAACCGGGTTGCCGGTGCAGCAGGCCGTCCTCGACGGCGAAGTGGTGGTGCTGGACGAACAGGGGATTTCTCACTTTCAGGCCCTGCAAAATTTCCTGGAGGGGGGGACCGCCAATCTGTTTTATTACGTGTTCGATGTCATTTATTGTCAGGGGTACGACCTCACCCAGACCCCCTTGCTGGAGCGCAAAAATCTGCTGCGCCGGATTCTGGAGGCGGGCGGGAATGAAGCCTCAATAGTCAGATTCGGCGACCATCTGCAGGGCAAGGGGCAGGCTTTTTATGAGTCCGCCTGCGAGTATGGCCTGGAAGGAGTGGTGGCCAAGCGGGCCGACAGCCCTTACAGGCCGCGGCGGACCAAGGCCTGGCTCAAGATCAAATGCACCCAGCGCCAGGAATTCGTCATTGGCGGCTATACCGATCCCTCGGGCGCAAGGGCCGGGTTCGGGGCCCTGGTTTTGGGCTATTATGATCAGGGACGTCTGATCTACTGCGGCCGGGTGGGCACGGGGTTCACCGACAAGCTGCTGCGGGATATCCACCAGGAGCTTAAAGAGCGCGCACAAGCCGAGACGTCTTTCGAGGTGCCGCCTACGGGACAGGAGGCCCGGGGCGTCCATTGGGTCAAACCGGAACTGGTGGCCGAGGTGGAGTTCGCGGAATGGACCGACGAAGGTATTCTGCGCCAGCCTTCGTTTCAGGGCTTGCGCCGGGACAAAGACCCGCGGGAGGTCCGGCGGGAAGAGGTCCAGCCCCCGGCCGCGGCCCCGGGGAAAAAACCGGCTCAGACCCAGGGCTCCCAAAAAGCGGCGCCCCCGGGCCTGGCGGGCGTCAAGCTGTCCAACCTGGAACGGGTGTTTTATCCTGATCAGGGGCTGACCAAAGAGGACCTGATCCACTATTACAAGATGGTGGCCCCCAAAATTCTCCCCCATATCGTCAACCGGCCGCTTATGGTCCTCCGGTGCCCGCTGGGGCACGAGGAGGCGTGTTTTCACCAGAAGCACGTCAACGAGACCCTGCCCGAGACCATTCACAGCATACCCATCGAAGAGGAGGGCCAAGTCCAGCCCTATATCGCCATCAAGGACTTGAAAGGGCTCATTTCCCTGGTCCAACTGGGGGTTTTGGAGATTCATCCCTGGGGCAGTCGTGAGGAGGACGTGGAAAAACCCGACCGCCTCATTTTCGACCTGGATCCCGGGCCCGGAGTAAAATGGTCGGTGGTCATTGAGGCCGCGCTGAGGCTGCGCTACCATTTAAGCGACCTGGGCCTGCAAAGCTTCGTCAAGACCTCCGGCGGCAAAGGCCTGCACCTTTATGTGCCCCTCCTGCCCCGGAGCAGCTGGAGCGCAGCCAAAGAGTTTGCCCGCCGCGTGGCGGAAGCCCTGGTGCAACAGGATCCCAAGAAGTTCATCGCCACCATGAGCAAAGCCCAACGCAGGGGCAAGGTTTATATCGACTATCTCCGCACCGCGCGGGGCAGCACCTGTGTGGCGCCCTATTCGACCCGGGCCCGGGCGGGCGCGCCGGTGTCCACGCCTCTCACCTGGGACGAATTGGCCGACGGACCGGGCCCGGATGAGTATAGGGTGGAGAATTTTGCTGAACGATTGGCAGGGCTAAAGTCGGACCCCTGGGACGGTTTTTTTGAGGTGCGGCAAGAGCTGCCGGTTTGAGTCACATCAACCATGCCAATTAGGATGGGCTTTGAGCCAGGAGTCGATGGTCTCCGATAACCAGGGCTCCAGCCCCGGGGCCAGATAGAAGGTGGGAAAAAGCAGATTGGTTTGAGGAGAAATAACCCCCTCCTGCAACGCGGTTGGGGCCAGGGGCGTGTCTGGATAAATCCTGATCCCCGTAGTTATTTTCATGGCTTCCAGGTTTAAAGCGTCTGCAAAATCCAAACTCTCCAGAACCGTGTCCCGGGTTTCCCCGGGGGCGCCGAACATCAGAAAACCCATGCGCTGAATGCCATATTTGTGCAACAGTTCCGCTAGGCGTTGAACTTCTGCGGGCAGAAATTTCTTGCCCAGGGACTGTAAAATTTTGGGGGAACCGCTCTCGAAACCCAGGGCCACCTCGATGCAGCCGGCCCGGGCCATTTTTTCCACCAGCTCTTCGTCCATCTTCCAGGGGTAGAGGATGCAGCGCCATTTGATGTCCAGGTGGCTGGCGCTGAGGCGATGGCACAGTTCCTTGGCATAGGCGGGCGGCAGGTTGAAGGTATTATCTACAAAGTAGAAGTGGGTGAAGCCCGCGGCCACGTAGCGGGCCATGACCTCCACCACCAGGTCCGGTGAGCGGCGGCGGAGGATCTTTCCTTCAATGGCCGGGGTGGAGCAGTAATTGCACTGCATGGGGCACCCCCGGCGGGTTTGCAGAGGCACCCAGATTTCCTGGCCGTTCCAGTCAGGAGGTATGGAGAGCCGCTCGGGGCCGGGCAAGGGAAATTCATCCAGGTCCCTGATCAGTTCGACCGTGCTTCCGTTCCCCTGGTTCGGCAAGATGAGGCCCGGAGTTTCGCTGATATCGGCGTGGCGCTGGAGACGCTCTATGAGTCTGATTAAAGCTTGTTCTCCTTCACCCCGGATTCCCATATCCGCGCCCAGGTACTTAAGGGCGCGGCGGGGAAATATGGTGTAGCCCGCGCCTCCGAGGACAATAGGAGCAGAAGAAAAAGCCCGGCAGGTGCGGACCACTTCTTTCACCGGCTCCAAAAGAAACCGGGGCGCCCCCCGGCTTTGGTCGTCTATGTTTCGGACGGAGAGGCCGATTAATTCCGGTTCAAAATCCTGGATTTCCTGCTTTATGAGCTGGTGGCTGTCGTCCCGGGTCAGCAGATTTAACAGCCTGACCTCATGGCCCGCGTTTTCAAGCGCCACAGCCACCCCAGCCAGACCCAGGGGCAATACAGGCATGGTGATCTGCTCGGTATTGCTGGAAATCAACAGTACTCGCATGGATTTATCCGTATCAGGTCTAGCCGAATTTGGCCTTCCAGGTGCGCGACTTGTCCACCGGCCAATGGACACAAAAAGCGGGCTTGCCGCGCATCACCATTTGCATGCAGGTATCGCATTCGGCATCGCAAGGGATGATGTCGCTTTCCCGGCCTTCCCGCACCTTTCGGGGCCAGGCTGGATCAGCCCAGAGCACCCGGGCCAGCCCGATTAAATCAGCTTTTCCCTGCCCCAGTATCTCTTCAGCCAAGGCACCCTTGGCAATGCGGCCGGCCGTGATGACCGGCACCTGCACCTGGGCCTTGACAGCCGCGGCCAGATCAACCATATAGCCGTCCTGTTTGGATTTCTCCACGATCTCCGGCAAAAAGAAGGACTCATAGGTGCCGCCCATGACCGAGAGGTAGGCCACCCCGGCCGCGGCCAGGGCC
>CAZLRL010000120.1:0-7876 GCA_964561645.1 uncultured Desulfobacterales bacterium | reverse complement strand
GTTAGAATCTCCTGAACCCAAGGAGATTCGTGATGAAGAAGAAGCGGTTTACGGAAGAGCAGGTCATCGGGATTTTGCGGCAAGCGGAGCGGGGTGAGCAGACCATCGGCGAGATCTGCCGGGCGCAGGGGGTGTCGGAGCAATCCTTTTACCGCTGGCGCCGGAAGTTTGGGGGCCTGCAAGTCTCTGAAGTCAGGCGGATGCGGGAGCTGGAGCGGGAGACGGCCAGGCTCAAGCGCTTGTTGGCTGAGCGCGACCTGGAGATTGACGCCTTGAAGGAACTCCTGGCAAAAAAGTGGTGAGCGCACCGCAGCGTCGTGAGGCCGTGCGATTCCTGCACAGCTTCAAGGTTTCGCAACGACGCGGCTGTGCGCTGCTCAAGATCGGCTGGTCCAGTTACCGTTATGTGGCTCATCCCAGGGATGACGGCCCTTTAAAAGAGCGCTTGCGGGAGATCGCCCGGAAACACCCGCGCTATGGTTATCGCCGGGCCTGGGCGCTGCTGGTGCGGGCCGGAGAGGTGGTCAACCCCAAGCGAGTGTATCGGCTCTGGAAGCAGGAAGGCCTGCAACGGCCAGAGCGTCGGCGCAAATCCCGGCAGAAGCGGGGCGGGGCCGTGCCACTGCAAGCGGTCTGCCCCAATCAGGTCTGGACCTATGACTTCATGCAGGATGCCGCGGCTGGCCGGAAAATGCGGCTGTTAACCATCGTGGACGAGTTTACCCGGGAAAGTCTGGAAATTACGGTAGCCCGCACCATGCCGGCCCCGGCGGTCATCGAGGTGCTGGCCCGGTTGTTTGCCGAGAGGGGCGCACCCGCGTATCTGCGCAGCGACAACGGGCCGGAATTTGTGGCCGCCGCGGTGAAGGATGGGCTGCGGGTCTGCGGGGTGCAGACCCATTACATCGATCCCGGCAGCCCTTGGCAAAATGCCTACGGCGAAAGCTTTAACGACAAATTCCGGGATGAATGTTTAAACCAGGAATGGTTCCACAGCCTGGCCGAGGCCCGGGTCATCATCCAGCGCTGGCGGCGGTATTACAACGAAGAACGGCCGCACAGCAGTTTGGACTACCAGACCCCGGCGGAGTTTCACGCTGCCTGGAAGGCGAAGCAGGCGGGGGCTCTGCCCCCGGACCCCCGGAGTTTAGCGCTTTTTGGGCCACCGGCTGGGCAGGAAAAAAACGGGCAGAGCCAAATGCCCTGCCCAGCCGTGCGGCCACCTGAGCCGGCGCTCGGGTCGCTCTCCAGCGTTGCCCTATCCTCCGCCCAGGCGATGGCATTATATCACGAAACCAAAGTCTCTGGTATGATGGAGCATTGACAACCGGGATTCTAACATTTCAAATGGGCCTCAAAATGGGGGCAGGCCAGGATAGGCACCGGGTGCCATGGATTGTGACATATGGGCCATGACGAAGCCGGTAAGGGCAACCCCTGTCAACCCCGAGTTATCTCATAATTATCTCATAAGGAACTACCCACAAAAGCAAGTTCTGTTTGAACTATCGGGGGATTGCTTTAGATTTTCACCACCACAGGTAAGCGCAAAATGAATAAATTGAACTTCCCCCTGGGGAGAAATGCCGTCGGGGTAGAAAATTCCCGAGAAGTGGCCCGGTACTGGCTAATCGGGCCAAAAAGAGAAGGGGTGGATGCAAAATTGGGGGTGCTGGGAATCATGCAATATGGGCGGCGGAGTCGATTTATTACAAAAATTCGCTTACAAAAATATTATGATAGAGTCCAACTATCTTTAAATCCTGATAATATGGGGAAGTCTTTGACCAGAAAATGGCGTGGATTTGGTCCTAAAATAATTAATTCTCCCTTCAGACAAAAAGTCAACAATCCAGCCCAGGGTGCTTATTCCTCTTCCATGAGGTCGGTGAAGTCCAGAGCCAGGCGAAAGATATGCACCCCAAACTCGGGATGCCGCTCGACCTGAGCTTGAACAGCAGGCCGATTGGTGATCAAAAATCCTCCATCAAAATGGGCAAGGCCGACGCCAAGGCCGGGAAAGCGTGGGCAAACATAAGCCCTGAACCCCAGGAAGGGTTTAATTTTCTTGAAAGCCTGGCGCTGTCGGCGCTTATATTCACGCTGAAATTGCCGCCTCTTTTCGGGATCTTTATAAGGCACAGTAGTCACCTTTCATTGACATAGATTGGATATCAATAGGAGGCTGGTGTTGAAGTCCGTGTTCATCCCTCATAGACTCGCGCCCGGGCCCTCGCCGCGTGCTCAAGAACCCCAACACCAACATCTACATAATCATAGATCCTGGCCTTCTTCCCCGGCGCCGGCCGGAGCACCCGACCCAGAAACGACGGGATACGGCCTTTCCACAGTACCTTGGTCATACCTCCGGTCGCCCTAAGTTACTAGATCCTCCATTTCGCTTACTCCATTTTTTCGAGGATCCCTGGCGAAGGATCATCAGTGGAATCTCTTGGTTTGAAATGGGGGCAGGATACGGGCTCGCCAGCCCAAAAGAACTTTGGGTATATTTCACAAGTGACTTTCGGGCCAGATTCCTCGGGATTTGTCTTGAAGTTACGACAATCACTGCACTTCTTCAGATTATCTCCAACCCTTCCAGATGTCTCCGAATCGGCAGCCTGGCCTTCCGGCTCAGAGGTGCTTGTTTCGTCGGGAAATGGGCCCGTCTCAGCGTTTGTATCAACAGTGGTATGGCACTTGGATAATCCCTCATTAACCGCACTGGGGACTGGAGATTCTTCCCCATCCTCTTCGACACAGGCGGGGGAGCAAGGCTCCCGCGATTCGGTGCCCTTGGTGGCCTCCTCAGCTTGCGGCACCAATTCCTTCTGCTCCAAGTCGAGTCGGCAGCCGTCGATGGCCGTAAAAATTGCCGACAATTCCGGATAGTCTCTATACTTCTCCTGCCAAGGCTGAATTTCCTTTAAGGCTTGCTGGAGGATTGTCCGGCGTTCAACATCATGCTTTTGGGCGGGCTCAGGTTTACTTTGGCTCTTTCGATTAGCCTGAATTTCTTTGTAGGCCCGGCTGATTTTCTTTTTACCTGTGCTCACCTCCGCTGCTGCCTGGGGATCGGCCAAGACAGTCCGGGCCCGCTCCACCTTGCGGGTTGAAACACCCACCAGCTTGGCGGTCCTTCTAGCAGATTTCTCTTTGCGATCAATAGCGCCATTTGGCGCTTTTGATTTTTCTTTAAATGTGTCACTTTTATGGTCCCCACCCCGGGTTTTGCGCCTGTCCAAGGCCTCAATGCACCGCAGAATCTCCTCATCCGTCAGGTTCCGCCGATGCCGCTGGTTATGAATGGCATAGGTTAGGGCGGCATCTTCGGTGTCGAAGCTCTGGTAGTGGATGGGAATCTCCTCAAGGCCCGCCCTTCTGGCAGCCTCAAGACGGGTGTGGCCGTCGATCATTACCTCACCTTCCCTCCAAAGATTGATGGGCTGGGAGGGGTCGTAGCCTCTTTTCTCCATGTCCTCTTGGACCCTTGCCAAGACCAGAGGATTTATGGAAAAAAGGCCATCAAAAGGGCATGCAATCTTGATATTTTCTACTTTCATGGTTTCCATAGAGCCCTCCTTGCACAGGGCACCCTGCCATCGGATAATTAAATGTCAGGAGCACCCCAAAATTTGTCATCACTTTTGTCATCAGATGGTCTGATGACACGAAAACCTGCATGGTTGAAGGATAAAATGGCGATGGTCAACACTCTCTATACCCCCCAGAGGTAAGCTCTTTTTAATACAAGTTCACTAAACCCACCCCCTCTCTCTTTCTTGATGACAAATACCTTCTCGATATCGTGGTTGACAGTTATTCTTGTCATCTGGTCCCCTGATGACAGAAATGTTGACAAAAATTTCATTCCTCAATTCTCCGATACATTTTCTCCTTAGAGTCGAACTGAATCTCCTGGCCAGAGAGCAAATTTTTTATGGCCTGTTCCCAAACCCATGTTCCTACCCGGCTTTTATTACAGGCTCTTTCCAAATCCCGTTTGGTCATAGGTCCTTGCGCCAGGATGCGTCTGATGCGCTCCTCGAGGCGGGCGATGGTGTTGTCGGCATCTATGGGGTCGGCGAACTTTCTGGCGGCCAGTTGGTAGTTGAGCAAAGACAAAGTTTTTTCAATGATCTCCGGGGTAATGGTTGACTGCTTCTCATTCACGGCCAGGAGAATCATAAGCCTGTGTCCATAGGTATCAAGGCGCTTGGCAAAGACGCTGTGCTCCAGCTCGAAATACCATTGTTCAAAAAGTTCCAGCGCCCTCGATTCAATGGGCAGATCGTAGCTGTGGTTTTTGCTCAGGTTTCCCCAAAACCTCAGCACGTCTTGCAATTCCTCACGGAGGCGATCTTTTTCCACCTCCGGGATGGGTTTGGGGATGGGGAATTTGCGCTCGCTATCCCCGATAACGATGAACAGTCGGTTGATAAACCCGATGTCCAGAAATTGAGGGGTGAACATGTTGCGGTAGGTGTCCAACGTGGAGGCCCCCAGAAGGCAGAGTTCGGCCTGGTCGATGACGACCTCGTGCTTCTTGGTGATGTTGGTATAGGAGTTATTCTCAAACAGGGTACAGACACAAGGGAGAAGCACCGAACTCTCTATACGCATCTTGTTGACCAGCTGTTTAAGCTCATCATTGACCAAAACCCCCCGGGGTTTGGTATCCAGGACTCTGGCCAACCCCTCGGCGCTGCCCACGCCCATGATCAGGTGAAGATCCTCGGGGGCCACGCTTTCTTGAAAGAAGTTGATGGTTTTGAAGATAGAAGTAGACTTTCGAGTATCTGCGGATTCACCCAGGTTCGCTACATAGAGCCGGGGTTGGGGGGATATTTCCGATTGCAGGGTTACCTGGTGCGAGACCAGATGTCCCAGCACGGTGAGAAAGTTCATATACAGAAAAGACGCTGGGGTCTCTAAGTAGTTGGCATAGGTCCGAGCAAAATTTCCGGCCACCCCTGTCATCACTTGCTGGGGCCAGGTGAGCACATCTGGTAACGTTGCACGGATCATACACCCTCCAGTTTTTCGAGCGACCGATACTCTATGTGAGGTAGATTCCTGTTAGGATGCAAGAGGAAGGCTCCCAAAACCATTTGCTTAGCTACTTTGCTCCATGACGGAGACGACTGCTTCCATCCGCCGGCCATGATGGTCCCTAATTTTTTACACGCCTGTTTTTTGCTACAGGCTCATTCTTTGCTTTGCATCTTTCCTTACACCATTGAATAATCTCTTCGGCCAGCCATCCTACAGCACGGGGCCCCAGCTGTACCTTTTGGGGAAATTGACCCTCCCTTTCCAATCGCCACCGAGTGCTTTTAGACAGTCCGGTTTCTCGTGCAACCCTTGGTTCACGCCAAATAAGATTTCCCATATTATTTGCTCCTTTTTAAATTCTTTACTACTCGAGCAGATATTCATAGTAGACCAAAATATCATGTGATTATCCAGAAAGTTTCTTAAAGGAATAATAAATAACTTTTTACAGAAACAATTCATTTCTTATGGGACTTTATAAAGCGTAGTGGAACAACTACAGAAGAGATGAATATGGAGGGTTTTAGGCCAAAATGTAGAGGGCAGGAATGGCGGGGGTTTCAGATAATATTAGCTCTCAATCTGAGCTCTTTTTCTTCGGTATTCCCTCATAGCTAGAGTTTTTGGATTGCATTTTATATCGAAAAGTCCAAGAAAGTTACAAACTCCATTATAAATAGTTTCTTCAGGTGCGTTAGGAATATGCTCTTTAAAAAGATCGGTAACTTGTTCTGTTAAAAGGCGCTCTGTCATGCCAAATTGTGGGGAAGGTTCCGTCAAATAATCCTGATTTGTATTCAGCCAAGCCTTCACCTTTTCACAAAGCGTTACTATTTTTGTCTCTTCATGCTTTCCAAAGATATGCTTGATAATGTATCTACTGCTTTCAAGGGCGTCTAATAGATTTGAAAGGCCATCGAAGATCTGTTCGTCTTCATTTAAATAGACAGGGCTAAAGCGATTTATCTTATCGCAAAGAAGCCAGATAAACTTCTCAAGATTAATTATTCGATACCTCTTATATGTCCTGGCGTGTCCTGTAAGCTGTCTCCCTGTAAGCTGGCCGTCTTGAAATATCCCTGATTTCAAAATGACATAAAGTTCATCTAAAAATGGTTCAAATGAATATTCGGGAGGTGGAGAGTCCTCTCCGGGAAGTAAAGTAAAACCTGCTGCCAAGTCAGAATCGTCTTCGATTTCATCTGGGCATAATTTCTCTTCTTCATGTTCATGAAGACAATCATCCAATTTTTTCAGTAAGCTATCATATTCTTCTTTTGACAAAAGCCACTCCTCTTAAAGAATTAGCCAAAACGGTATGGGCATCTTGTCACTGGTGCCAGATCCAGGTCAATGGAAGCATTGCTCTTCTCAAACACCACGAAACAAAGGGATCACATTTGTTTCAGCCCCTTCAAATATTGTCTGAAGCCTGCACCCCCAGGTTTCCAAGGCTTGCCGTTTTTCTAAATCATATGAGTGACGGTCGTAAACTGCGATTACGCCCCGCTCTGTGTGGTTCAGGATTTTGCTGACCACCAGCCGGGAAATGCCCATGCCGGTCATGACAGAAGCCGCAGTACGCCGCAGGTCATGGGGGACAAAGTGTTCAATCCCAAGGGTTTCCATTGCCAGGCGTAAGGCATGATCTACTGCGGTCGGCGTGATATGCCGAGGGCCCCGAGGTGATGGAAATACCCAAGGAGAATCTCCAGCCATGGTCTTGGCTTTTTGAAACAGATCCAGGGCCAATGTGGATAGAGGAACTCGGTGGGGAAGGCCGTTTTTAGCCTTCTCTCCTGGAATGGTCCACCACCCATCTTCCAGGTCAATGTCAGCCCATGTTGAGGATATGATTTCCCCTTTGCGCTGGGCGGTGACCAACTGCATTTTCAGGGCCAATCTTATCTCTTGGGTAATTCGAGTCTTGCCCAAGCCATGCCAGAAGGCTTTTATTTCTTCGACAGTAAGCACCCGATCCCTGCGGTTCTCCGGGGCTGGAGCCTGAACCCCAACACAGGGGGAGACAGGCACAATATCACGGGGAACGGCGAAATTGAACATCTTCCTTATGACAGCCAAAGTCCTGTTAGCCATGACCCCGCCGCGTTCCGCAACCCCATCTAAAAGACGAATAATGTCTCGCCGGGTTATATCCTTAGCTTTACGTCGCCCCCAATTCGGAAGCACATCTTTTTCCAGGATACGCTTATCCACTGCCCATGAACGTTTTCTGGGTTTGGCCCATTTTTCCAAATAGTCTTTAGCCAGTTCCGCTACGGTGGGAGCTTCCCTGTTCTCGCGTCGTTCAACCACAGCCATGGCGCCCGGGTCAATGCCCTCTTCCAGTTTTTTTCGGGCCTCCGCATGGGCCTTATGGGCGTCGGCCAGGGTCATCGCTGGATAGGTCCCCAACGTTAAGAACCTGGGTCTCCCTTCATAGCGGTAAGAATAAATAAAGTTCTTCTTCCCTTTAGGGGAGACCCGAACCCCGAACCCATGATTTTCCCAAACGAGGTAACGTTTGGCCTGAGGCTTCAGATTACGAAGGAACATGTCCGTAAATTTCATCTGCCTGCCCCCATTCCTAACATTAAAATTTTTGGCTAGCATTTTGGCTAGCACTTTTTACCTTGCAATGCAAAGAATGTAATGGGACGACCTGGAACAAAGAATATGTATAATACCTTAGAATGTCAAGATATTTTTTTGACAAAAAGGTTTCATAAGGAGAGTCCTGAAACGTAGAAAAACAACATTTGGCGAGACTCTTAATCACTAGGTTCGGGGTTCGAGGCCCTGACGGCCCACCAGGGATTTC
>CAZLRL010000119.1:4839-7883 GCA_964561645.1 uncultured Desulfobacterales bacterium | reverse complement strand
GCCGGTGATCATGGACGCAGCCGAGCGGGAATTCCGCATTGCCATCCGCATCGAGGATTTTCTCGGCGTGCGTACCGTTCAGGACCTGGCCGAGCGGCTGGCCGAAGTGGTGGCCCGGGACGGCGCCGCGCCCACGGCTGAGGCCGAGGTGGCCCGGGGTCCCATCGCGCCTGCGCGGGAGCCCGTCAGCGACGAAACCCCTGAACCGGAAGCACCTGCGGACCTGGAGCCTTGCCAGCGCCTGGTTTTCCGTCCGGCCCCCCTGCCTGAAACCGCAGGAAGGCTTTTGCAATTGCGGCCCGGCAAGACCGTGGCGCTTCTCCATCTGGGGCCTGAGGGCGCTTTATCGCAGGAAGCTGACAAGTTTGCCAAAAAAACCTGGCAATCCCGGACCATACAGTTTGACCTTGCGGGTTCGGGCGATGCTCCGGATAGCTTTGATTTAAGGACCTCTGCGGGAGGAGAGGCCCTGGCCCGGCACCTGGCCGACACCCCGGAGTTGGCCGGGCTGTTCATTGTCCTGGAGGGCGACCGCGATCAGCACCTCGAGCTCACGGACGTCCCGGGCCTGCTAACCGGGCTCTTCCAGACGGTGCAGACTTTTTTAAGCTCCCCGGCCAAGGAATTTTGTGTGCTTATGACCCGGGGTTTGAATACCGCCGGCCCCTCCCAGGTGCTGGCCGAGGGCCTGCTGGGAATGTTTTTGGCCGCGGCCCACGAATATCCCGACTTCCTGTTCCGCAGCGTCTCTTTAGACAGTGACACTGACGCCAAAATCGCCCTGCCCCAGGCCCTGGATACCAGCCAGAGCCTGATGCAGATCATGTACCAGGGTTCCCAGGCCTTGACCAGGAAGGCGGTGGTGGAAGACGTTTCTTTCCTCGCCGAGCCTTCCTTGAGCCTGAATCCGGGTGATGTGGTGGTTATTTCCGGCGGAGGCCGCGGGGTCACCCCGTACCTGGCCCGGGCCCTGGCGCCTTTCGGGCCCCGAGTGGCGTTGTTGGGCCGCACCAAACTTGACCCGGAAGCGGACTACGAGGCCCTGATGCGCCCAGGCGGGGACGAATCCGCGCTGCGGCGCTATCTGAAAAAGGGCCAGTCGGACCTGAGCGCGGCGGAGTTGGAAAAAGGCCTGGCTCGCCTGCGAGCCGGCCTGGAAGTGGCCCAGACCGTCAAAGAGCTTTCGCGGTTAGGCGTGGAGGCCCGCTATTTCTCCTGCGACGTGGCCCAGGCGGACTCGGTGCGGGAGACCCTCGACCACATAGCTGCGGAATGGGGGCGCATCGATGTGGTCATTCACGGAGCGGGCATCATCCGCGATTCCTTCCTGGCCTTTCTGACCCCCGAGGACTTCCGCCAGGTGGTGGCGGTCAAGTACACCGGCGCCCTGAACCTGCTGCACGCGGCCCGGTCCCACGGTTTGCGGTTCATGACCGGCCTGGCCTCCGCGGCCTGCATCCAGGGCAACCCCGGCCAAGCGAACTATTGCGCCGGAAACCGGGCCATGGCCGCGCTTCTGGCCGCCCAGGCCGCGCCTGCCGGTGATTTGGCAACCAAGGCCTTCATGCTGCCACCCGTCGAAGGCGTGGGCATGGCCGATGACCCCGAAGTGAAAGAGCTCCTTAAGCTCAAGGGTCTGGAAAAGGCCTATGTGCACGCCGAAGAACTGTCCCAGCTCCTGGTGCGGGAGCTCTTCCTCGGCAATCCCGAGGATGTCTGGGTCATGCCGGCCCGGCTTTTGCCCGCGGTGAAAGCCACCCGGCTGGATTTAACCGCACCCGAGGCGACGCCGGGCTCCCTGGCCACAGCCGGGGTAGCCGCGGCCCCGAATGACGTGCCCATGTTGGACACGCTGCAGCGCCTGGACCTGCGGGCCCAGGAACTGGAAGCGGAGCGCGTGTTTATCACCTCCAAAGACCTGTGGCTGGAAGACCACCGGCCCTTCAAGTTCCTGAAATACCTGCCGGTCTCCGGCATCATGGCCGTGGAAACCTTTTTCGAAGCGGCCCGTTTTCTGCACCCCTACCTGCAGGTGCGGGGCGCCCGCCAGGTAGCCTATCGGGACCTGCTGGATTGCCCCGAGAACCAACCCCGGGTGGCTCGCATCCACTGCCGCACCATGAGTTCGGACCCCGGCGAATTGCTCTGCCAGGTCACCATTTCCAGTCCCCTGATTTCTCCGGGCGGGCGGGAGTTGGACCGTTGGTCCACCAACTTTGCGGGCCAGGTGATTCTGGCCGGCGCCCTGCCCCCCTTGACCCCTGTGTCCGGTTTTCCGGTGCAGCCCGAGGAATTGGATACCCGCCCCATGGACCCTGTGGAAGTGGCGGAATACTATGAAAATCGCACCAGCATGCAGGGCCGCTACCGGGTCCTGGAGTCCCTGGAAGGCAGCGGCCCGGGCTGTATCCGGGGTGCCATCGTTTACCGGGAGATCAGAGACTTTAGCGGCGAAGGGCCGAACCACTACCAGTTTTCCCCTTACCTTCTGGAGGCCTTCCTGCACCTGGCTAATTTTTATATTGTCATGCGGGACGAAGACGAGGAGCGGCGGATGATTCCCGCGGCCATCGGCGAACTTTTGTTCACCCGCCGCTGCCGGGAGGGGGAACGCCTGACCCTGGAGGCCCGTCTCCAAAACGAAAACCCCGAAAGCAACATCTGGGCGGCCAGGGCCGTGGATGACTCTGGGGCCACCATCATGCAGGCCACTGGCTTGCAATTACGCTGGTTTGTAGAGTAAGGCCCGTTTATTCGCCCATGGTTCAGGAGTCCTGAAATGACCGGCATGTCAATAATTCCGGTACAGAGCTCACGGGAACTAAAGACCTTTGTCGACTTTCCCTGGGAGCTTTACCGGAACGACCCCAACTGGATTCCCCCGGTGAAA
The DNA here is from genome assembly GCA_964561645.1 of uncultured Desulfobacterales bacterium. Lineage (GTDB taxonomy): Bacteria > Desulfobacterota > Desulfobaccia > Desulfobaccales > 0-14-0-80-60-11 > JBGSLA01. Next base: position 4,993 of record CAZLRL010000119.1, on the reverse strand, counting down.
AGCCAGGTGGCCAAACTCCTCACCCCTGGTAAACATCCCTTCTGGCAATTTTCCCGGCGGGAACTCTTTCTGGCCACGAGAGGGTCTGAGGTGGTGGGCCGGATCGCCGCCATCGTGGACGAACATTACAACGACTACCAGAAGGAGAAAATGG
>CAZLRL010000119.1:0-4829 GCA_964561645.1 uncultured Desulfobacterales bacterium | reverse complement strand
TCGAGTGCCGGCAGGACCCGGAAGCCGCGGCCGCGCTATTCGGTGCAGCCATCCAGTGGGTGCGCCGGGAGGGCATGGAATTCATCCGGGGTCCCTTGAACCCTTCCCTTAATTACGAGGCCGGTTTGCTGGTCCAGGGGTTTGACTCCCGCCCCACCTTCCTGATGACCTATAATCCGCCCTATTACCTCGAACTGGTAAAGCTGGCGGGATTTCGCAAGGAAAAGGACCTGTTTACCTACCTGTCCACCCGGGACATCCAGCCGCCGGAATGGGCTTTGAACCTGGGGGAGCGCCTGGCCCAAAAACAGGAAGTGGTCATTCGCAAAATGGACCCCAAGCGCTTCGATGACGAGGTCCGGCTTCTCACCCGGATATACGTCGAATGTTGGGGCGATAACTGGGGGTTTGTGCCGCCTACCGCGTCCGAGGTCCGGGACATGGTCCAGAGCATTTATCCCATCCTCGATCTGGACCTGGCCTTTTTTCTGTATGTCCAGGAGGAGCCCGTGGGGGTGTGCATCGTCCTTCCCGACGTCAGCCCGCTGCTCAAACGCTTCAACGGCAAACTGGGTCTGGGCGCGCTCATCAAAAAGCATCTCTATTGGTCGGAGGTCAACGGCTGCCGGGGATTTATTCTGGGGGTGAAAGAAGAGTATCGGCAAATGGGCGCGCCGCTGGTGGCCCTCCATTACCTGCTGCAGGCTGCCAAGAACAAGCTTCAGTACCATTACGTGGAGCTGGGTTGGAACCTGGAAGACAACCAGGCCATCAATCTGCTCTACGAAGAGGCGGGCCTCAGGCCCCACAAACGGTACCGCATTTTTCGCCGGGAATTGAGTTAAGTTAAGCCGGGTGGGAAAAGGCTCTATAGGGGCCACATCCCATGGGGGGGCCGTCCCTGGCCGCCCCTGGTCCCGGCGGGCACGGAGGCCCGCCCCACCTATATTTTCCAGTTTTTGGGAGAGCCCATCGCTCAGGCGCGAATGTTACTAATAGTTCGAGGTCCAAGATCCCAAGCTCAAAGTAAAGAAAATGTGGGGTGCACTCCGCGTACCCATTAATTGCTTTAAACCTTGAACTTTTTGTAACCCGCCTTACTTTCTTGTTTATGCCCTACCCTCCCCTATTCCCTTCTTTTAAGCCCTTGGAGCTCAAGGACCGGGATTTTATTCATCCCCGCGTCCGGGCCTATCAGCCCACCACTTCGGAGTTGACCTTTACCAACCTCTTTATCTGGCGGCAGACCAACCACCTGTCCTGGTGTCTGGCAGGTGATAGCCTGGTCTTTTTGAGCGATTCTCCTCAAGACCCCTGGTTCTTTCCCCCTGTGGGTCCCTCCTCCCGGGCGGACCTCTGCCGTGAGCTGCTCACCTGGCTTGAGGGCGTCCGGGGCGCGTCCGACCCCCGCCAGGAGCGGGTGGACAGCCGTCTCCGGGGGGAAGCGGCCCAGACCGGCGGCTTCAGCATTGCTCCCGCGCGGGAGCATTTTGACTACGTCTATGCCACTGCGGACCTGATCTCCCTGGCCGGCGGCAAGTACCACAGCAAACGCAACCACCTGAACAGCTTTCAGCGGGCCCATGAACATTCCTATGAGCCCCTGCGGCCCGAACATCTGTCCGCCTGCCTGGATTTGGCGGAAAAGTGGTGTGAAATCAAGCGCTGCTCGGACGACATGAGTCTCATGGAAGAATGGGGCGCGGTCCAGGAAGCCCTGGTGCACTTTGCGGATCTGGACCTCACCGGCGGGGTCATGTTCGTGGGGGGTCGAGTGGAGGCCTTCACTGTGGGAGAAAAATTAAACGCCGACACCGCGGTGATCCATGTGGAGAAAGCCAACCCCGAAATCCGGGGGCTGTATGCCGCCATCAACCAGGCTTTCCTGGAGCGGGCCTGGCAGGAAGTTCCTTTGGTCAACCGGGAACAGGACCTGGGGGAGCCGGGCCTGCGGCAGGCCAAACTTTCCTACCATCCCCACCACCAGGAAGAGAAATTCACCCTGCGCCTGGCCTGAATAGTTAGATTTGGCGCGTAAGACGCGCCCTACAAAATTATTTCGGCAGTTATCGACAAAATCTGATAACTGTTATGAATAATATCAAGCAACCTATTGTAATATTTATTTTTATTGATGAGAGGAGAAGCTGTCAGGCGGAAGAATCCTGGAACACCTGTTCTCCCCGGAGCCAATGTTCCGCCATCCAGGGCTCCAGCAGCGCCCGCCCCAGGGCCCGGGCCAGGTCCAGGACCGGCATCTGGCAACCCAGCTCCCGAAATCCCTCGATGAGACCGGCACTGACCGACATGGGGAAAACATAGCGGTGCAGGTAGTATTCCTCTGAGGTGAGGTCCCCCGCGGCAAAAGACCGGCGGCAGTGCTCCCGGTCCAGGGAATGCATGGCCCGGCACATCAGGGGTCTCCAGGGGTAGACCAGGCACTTGTCCTCCTCCAGCAGCGGGCAGGGCTCGGCCTGTCTGGTGGCCGCCAGTTCCTGCTTGCTCTTGCCGGCCTTGAGGGCCGCAATTCTCAGGGTTTTTTCCTGGACTCGCTCCAGCTTTTCGGGAGCAAAATACCGGCTGATCACCTGGGCCAGGAGAAAAACTTCGGCCGGGGTGGCCTCCACCAGGCTGGTGCAGCAAAAACTGCATCCCGGCTCACAGGCCACCGGTCGGGGCAGGGGGTTGAGCGACTCAAAGCTTTCGATGAGCTGGTCGGCCCACTGCATGGCCTGGCGGGTAACTTCCAGGGCCATTTCTCCATATCTGGCCGCGGCCAGGGCCCCCACCACCATTTGCTTGATCCTGGCGGCCAGTTCCTCGTCAACTTCAGTCCAGAGCTTTTTAGTCAAATGAAAACCTGCTGATCATCAGTGGGAATATTTAGCGAACATTTTTATACTGGCATAAGAGTCCGGTGATGGAAAGGGATCCTGCCATAAAAATTCCTGATTCAAGCCCGGAAGCTCTGTTTATGGTTTAATTTTGGTGATGACCAGGCCTTTTTTGACCACATTCAGGGACAGGCCCTTCTCTTTGGCTTTGAGATTGATGGTTACCCCTTTGCCATTCTGGATGACCAGGTCCTTTTCGCCTTCAATGAACGTGAGACCGGCCGGAGGATTACCGCCACCAGCCTGTCTTTCCGGCTAAATCCCTTGCCTGGAGCGGTTTTCCCGAAATTCCCGACAGTAAAATCGACACCGGCTTGGAGCCCGGCCCGGCTTATAAAACCATGCCATTTCGGCCCATGGTGAGGAACTTTATGGAAATTTTCCTGAAAAAACAGCTGATTTTCACGTAATATTGAGACAATTCCGATTGATTTTTCCGGGGCCTTTCATTATGATGCCGCCTAGCTAAGAAGCGCCGAGTAAGGCCGGGGGCAAGGCCCACCGGGATTTTCCGGAGCCTGGAAGTCTTTTCAGGGGAGGAACTATGAAGCGAATCTGGACCAAAGTAATCCTGTTAGTGGCAGGGGTTCTGGCGTTCGTGGGGATTCAACCTTCCTGGGCGGCCCTGACTCCACCGTCGCCGCACATCGGCGAAGTCAAGGAGAATACTCCCTTGTACCTGAAACTGGGGATAGACCAGAAGATACAGGGTGAAAGCGACCTCCAACTGGCCAGATGGCGACACTACCAGCATTATTCCCACCATGCCCACCGTTCCCACTGGGCCCACTACTCCCATGGGGCTCATTACTCCCACTACAATTACTACCGATAACCTGGCCTCGTGGGAGGCTTCCTTTTGATTCGCTGTCGTTGACGACTTCTGCCCAAGGAGGATCATGATGCACAAAATTTTTCGAGGCGCGCTTACTCTGGCGATATTAATCAGTCTGGCGGGATTGGGGTGGCCCCAACCCGATATCCCCAAGGAAAAAATACCCGCGGATATGCCGGCCCAGGTCAAGGCCGCGGTGGAAGATCTTTATTCGACGGACACCGCCACCCGGGCCCAGGCCGCGATGAAGCTGGGGGAAATGGGGGAGGAGGCCAAACCCGCCATCCCGTACCTGGTGGGGCTTTTGAGTGACGACCAGGGGGTGGAATTGAAAATCCCGCAAGCTGACATCACCAACAGCACCTCCCCCGGCATCGAAGCCGCGGTGGCGCTGGGGCGCATCGGCCCCGCGGCCCTGGAGCCGGTAACCGCGGCGCTGAAGGACAAAAACGACAAGGTGCGCCTCCTGGCCGCCGCAGCCCTGGAGGAAATGGCCGACCCCAAAGCGGTGGACGCCCTCATCGCCGCGCTCCAGGACCCCAATTCGGACGTGCAGGCCACCGCGGCCCGGGCTCTGGGACAGATCAATGATCCCAAGGCCGTCGACCCCTTGATCAAGGCATCGCAGGACAAAAACGCCGGGGTGCGGGCCAGCGCCCTTTTCGCGCTGGCGGAGATCGGCGACATCAAGGCCGCACCGGCCATCACCAAAGCCCTCAAAGATAAGGACCCCAAGGTCCGCCGCCTGGCCATCCTGGCCCTGGGGGAACTCAATGACCCCAAGGCCCTGCCCGCTATAACCGCGGCGTTGAAGGACAAGGATGCTGAGGTGCGGGCCGCGGCCGCCTGGGCCCTGGGAGAACTGGACGACCCCAAGGCCCTGAAACCGCTTCTGAATGCGCTCAAGGACAAAGACCCCCAGGTGAGGGGCGAAGCGGTAACCGCGCTGGGTAAAATGAAAAATCCCCAGGCCGAAGACGCCATGAGGGCCATGTTAAAGGACAGTGATCAATCCGTCCGCCTGCAGGCCATAAGAGCCCTGGGGGAACTGGGCTCCCCCAAGGCGGTCAAGCCCCTGATGGAGGCCACCAAAGAGGACA
>CAZLRL010000118.1:0-7888 GCA_964561645.1 uncultured Desulfobacterales bacterium | reverse complement strand
GGGCTTCCAGCCCGTTCGTGCACGGGCAGGATGCCCGTGCTACCGGGGTCGCGGAACCCCCCCTGCCGCTCCATCACACCTCCTCGCCAACCTCCTTACAATAAGCGGGAGCCCAGGCGTCCCGCCTGTGAAAAAAAACAGGCAGGATGCCTGTTCTCCCGGTCCTGCAATGCTGTTCACTTAAGCGCGGCCGTAGGGGCAGGGTCTCCCTGCCCTTGGGCTGAAGGGCGGGGAAACCCCGCTCCTACACAAAATGGGGACGCACATAGATTAGTGTAGCGCCGCCGCCCCCGGCGGCGTCTAAACCGCCGAGGGCGGCGGTTCTACATCTAGTGCTTGTTGTTCGGTCGGTTAACCGGCGGCGCGTAGCAGGGGCAGGTAAACCCGGAGCTCTGGTGGTTGGTTGGGTCTTTGGTGGGAGGGACGCAAAACGACCGGGCCGCGAGCAGGGCAATGATCACCCCAAACAGGCCCAGGCCCAGCCAGGCGAGGGGCAGTCCTAAAAAGGGATTGAAATATTCCAGGCACATGCTGTTTCTTCAGAATCAGAGATTTTTAAAAATATTGCTTTTTTGCGCCTATAGTTCCTTTTTAAGGAAGGAAGAGCAAGGTTAATCCATTTTTCGCTCTGAGTAATATGGGGGGTTGGGAGGGGTTAAGGGCTTGCTCTTATCCCCCTCCCCCGCCACAAATCACTCAAACCTGTCGTCAAACACCTTCATGGCGCAGAAGCGGCCGCACATGGTGCATTGGTCTTCCCGGGCCTGGGAGAGTTCCCGGTAGAGGCGGGCTTTGCGGGGGTTGATGCTCAGGTCGATCTGCTTTTGCCAGTCCAGGGCCCGGCGGGCCTTGGACATGGCCAGGTCCCAGTCCGCGGCGCCGGGCAGGCCCCGGGCGATGTCCGCGGCGTGGGCCGCGATCCTGGAGGCCACCACCCCGTCCACCACGTCCTCCACTTCGGGGAGCTTGAGGTGCTCGGCCGGGGTGACATAGCACAGGAAGCTGGCCCCCAGGGTGGCGGCCATGGCCCCGCCGATGGCCCCGGCGATATGGTCGTAGCCCGCGGCCACGTCGGTGACCAGGGGCCCCAGCACGTAAAAGGGTGCGTTGTCGCAATATTTCTGCTGCAGGCGCACATTTTTCTTGATGGCCTGGAAGGGCAGGTGCCCCGGGCCTTCCACCATCACCTGGACCCCCTTGGCCCAGGCCCGCCGGGTCAGTTCCCCCAGAAGCTTCAATTCGTGGAGCTGGGCCTTATCCGTGGCGTCGGCCAGGCATCCGGGCCGCAGGCCATCCCCCAAGGACAGGGTGACGTCGTATTGCCGGGCGATGTCCAAAAGCTTGTCATACTGGTCCAACAGGGGATTTTCCTTGGCATGGCGGCGCATCCAGGCAATGGTGAAAGCGCCCCCCCGGGAGACCACGCCGGTGACGCGGTTTTTCAGGAGCGGCAGCGCCTTGCGGCTGACCCCGCAGTGCACCGTGACAAAGTCCACCCCCTGCTGGGCGTGATGGTCTACGATATCCAGGAACCAGTCCGCCTTTACTTCCTCGAGGTCCTTGGCTTCCACCATCACCTGATAAAGGGGTACGGTGCCGAAGGGCGCCGGGCAGTCGGCCAGCAGGTTGGTGCGGATCAGGTCCAGGGGCCCGCCGGTGGACAGGTCCATGATGGTGTCGGCGCCGTGTTCCAGGGCCGCGGCCTGTTTGGCCAGCTCCTTTTCCAGGGTGATATCGTGGGGCGAGGTGCCGATATTGGCGTTGACTTTTACCCGGACATTCTGGCCGATGGCAATGGGCTTGAGCCCTTTATGCCGTTTGTTGGCGGGGATCACCAGGGTGCCGTCGGCCAGTCCCTGCCTCAGGACCTCGGGCTCCACCCCTTCGGCCCGGCCCGCCTGCTGCATCTGCCGGGTTATTTTACCGGCCACCGCTGCCTGTCGTTGGGTCATGACGCGCTCCTTGGCCAAATTTTACCCGAATCTCCCCCAGAAAGAAACCGTTCCTTTCGGCCAGGAACTCCATATTTATCTGAAAAATCATGGTTTCCTGGTATCAATCCCCGGTGATTTGACCTTCTGGGTCGGAGTCATCCTTTTTCTTACGGTTCATTTTGCAGGACCGGGGCAAATTGGTTACAATAAAGCGATTTTTTCCAGAATAGAGACCCTATGAAGCGTTTGGCCATCCTGGGCTCCACCGGCTCCATCGGACAAAACGCTCTGGCCGTAGTGGCGGAGCACCCCGAGGAATTCCAGGTGGTGGGCCTCGCGGCCGGGAAAAACACCCGCGTCCTGGCGGAGCAGATCCGGGCCGTGCGCCCGCAGCGGGTGTCCGTGCAGGACGACGCGGTGGCCAAAAAGCTCAAGGATTCCCTGGCCGGCCAGCCCCGGGTGGAAATTCTGACGGGCTCCGAGGGCGCGGTGGCCGTGGCCGCGTCCTCCGACGCGGATCTGGTGGTCTCCGCCATGGTGGGCGCGGTGGGCCTGGAGCCCACCCTGGCCGCATTGGAGGCGGGCAAAGACGTGGCCCTGGCCAACAAAGAATCCCTGGTGGCCGCCGGCCCCCTGATGATGGCCGCGGTGGCGGCCAACGGCGCCATCCTTATCCCGGTGGACAGCGAACACAGCGCCATCTTCCAGGCCCTGGAAGGCCAGGCCAAAGACGGGGTGCGGCGCCTGTGGCTCACCGCTTCGGGGGGTCCTTTTCGCACCTGGCCCCGGGAAAAGCTGGACGGGGCGACCCCGGCCCAAGCCCTCAAACACCCCAACTGGGCCATGGGGGCCAAAATCACCATCGACTCGGCCACCATGATGAACAAAGCGTTGGAGGTCATCGAAGCCAGCCTGCTCTTTGGCCTGCCGGTGTCCCAAATCGAGGTCTTCGTCCATCCCCAGAGCATCATCCATTCCCTGGTGGAATTCGTCGACGGCTCGGTGCTGGCCCAACTGGGCTGGCCGGACATGCGCCTGCCCATCGCCTACGCCCTGACCTATCCCCGGCGGCTGCCCCTGAACGGCGAGCCCCTGGACCTGGGCAAAGTGGCCCAGCTCACCTTCGAACGCCCGGACTTCGAGCGCTTTCCGTCCCTGCGCCTGGGCTACGAGGCCGCGGAGACCGGGGGTACCATGCCCGCGGTGCTGAACGCGGCCAACGAAGTGGCTGTGGCGGCGTTTTTGGCCGGCCGCCTGCCTTTCCCCGGCATTCCCCGGGTGGTGGAACAGACCATGGCCCGGCACACTCCCGCGCCCCTGGAAAATCTGACCCAGGTGCTGGCCGTCAACCACTGGGCCCGGGAATATACTCAGTTTCTGATCGATCAAGGAGCGGCTGCCGGTTGAGCCCCGAATGACCTTTTTATAAAATTAAAGCCTGGTTACGTCGGCTAATGCTATAATTTACCCAGGAGAACCATTCACTTCATGCCAAACCTTGTCACCGCCGCCGGGTTGCCTATCTACTTGGCTAACCTCCTCGATATAAGCTCTCCCTATGTGACCACCATCCTGGCCACCATTGCGGTGCTGGGCGTGCTCATCTTTGTCCACGAGTTGGGCCATTTTCTCGTAGCCAAACTTATCAAAGTGCGGGTGGAGGTCTTCTCACTGGGCTTTCCCCCGAAGCTGGTTTCCAAAAAGATCGGCGAAACCGACTACCGCCTTTCGGTAATACCTTTAGGGGGTTATGTCAAGCTTCTGGGAGAAAATCCCCACGACGAAGTGCCCCCAGAGGACATCCCCTATTCCTTCCTGCACCGGCCCCTGTGGCAGCGCACCGCCATCGTCCTGGCGGGTCCGGCCTTCAACTTTTTCTTCGCGGTCATCGCCCTGTTCCTGGTGTTCGCCTTTTCGGGCCTGCCTTACGTGCCCACGGAAATCGGCCGGGTGGTGGCGGACTCCCCCGCCCAGCGGGCCGGACTCCAGGCCGGCGACACCATCGTGGCCGTGGACGGCGCCCCGGTGCAGCGCTGGGAGGAACTGGCCCGCCAGATCCGGGCCCACGGCGGCCAATCCCTGGACCTCACCGTCCAGCGGGACGATAGACGGCTGCAGATTCATCTGACCCCGGAAAAAAGGGAAGGCCTCAACATCTTCGGCCAGAAAGTCGAAGCCTACCAGATCGGGGTGGCTTCTTCCGAACGCCTGGAAATCGAGGCCTTGGGTCCATTTCAGGCCCTGGAAGAGGGCGTGGTTTATTCGCTGCGCATCGGTGCGCTCACCCTCCAGAGCATTTACAAATTGATTGCCCGGGAAATTTCCATGGACACCCTGGGCGGCCCCATCATGATTGCCCAGGTGGCGGGCAAGCAAGCCGAAATGGGCTTTACCCACCTCATTCACTTCATGGCGGTCTTGAGCGTCAATCTCACCCTGCTCAACCTCCTGCCCATCCCGGTCCTGGATGGGGGGCATCTGTTCTTTTTCTTCCTGGAGGCGGTGCGGGGCAAGCCCGTGCCGGTGAAGCACCGGGAGATGGCCCAGGCCCTGGGCATGGTGCTCATCCTGACCCTGATGCTCCTGGTGTTTTACCACGACATCATGCGGCTGGTCTCCCCGGGACAGTAAACCGTGCTCTTTCTGGCCCTGGATACGGCCACTGAACGGGGCAGCCTGGCCCTGCTCGAGGACGACCTGGTGTTGGGGGAATCCACCCTGGACACCCCGGGGTCCTTTTTGGTCCATCTCCTGCCCGCTCTGGATGCCCTCCTGGCCCAAACCGGGCGCCGCCTGGGGGAGGTCGGGGCCATCGGCGTGAGCCAGGGGCCCGGCAACTTCACCGGTCTGCGCCTGGGGCTGGCCACGGCCCAGGGCCTGGCCCTGTCCCTTGGAATCCCCCCGGTCCCGGTTCCCACCCTGGAAGTGGTGGCCGCGCCGTGGGCGGGACATCCCCATCCGGTGGCCGCGCTCATGGACGCCAAGCGCGGCGAGGTCTACCTGGGTCGGTTCGACTGCCGGGGGGAATTCCCCGAGCCGCTGGGCGCACCGGAACGTTTGCCGGCGAAAAACCTGCCGGCTCGCCTTTTGCCCCCCCTGCTCCTTACCGGTCCGGGGCTCAAGCCCCATCGGGACTCCCTGGCCGACTCCCTGCCCCCTGGTATTTCCTGGGCTCCCGAGGAGTCCTGGTATCCCGCGGCCGCCGCGGTGGGCCGCCTGGCCCGCCGCCGCCTGGCCCAGGGGCTCACGGTAGCCCCGCCCCAACTCACCCCCTTGTATCTAAGGCCGGCATTGTAGATGAAATTCCTCTTGAGGCCTCTGCGAAAATCCTTCCGGCAACCTAAACAGCTTTCAAACGATACCCATAGATTGTAGAGCAGGCGCCTTCGCCGGCAAAATACAGCCGAGGGCGGCTGTTCTACATGTTTTGCAGAGGCCTCGACTCGGAGATTTAAAAAGCTAAACAAGAAGAGTAAAACAGCAAGCGCCAGGGTCAATTTTTTTAGTGACAGGAGGATGCTGTCGGCAAGGCGGTCCCCCAAGTCCTTCTCAATAGTAACTAATTGATTATTCTATGTTATTCAGCTGTACAATTTTTTGAAAAATACCAGTGATTTCTTGACAGCAAGGCGAAAAAATGATAAAAAAATATTGTTTAACATTTTAAATACATTAAGAATTTTGCCCGAGGGTGTATGTCGTTTCCGGACCTGGGGTCCTCGAACTTTCCGGCGGCCCGCGTTTGCCAACCACAGACCACACCCCCACTATCTCCTCCGATGACACCAAGAGCTCTTGATCCATTTAGCTGCGGGCTGGGGTGCGCGGCCTTACCCGGCCCCGGCCGGCCCCCGGAGGCGCCATGATCCGACCCCGGAAAATGCTCATCAATGCCGCGGACCCGGAAGAATTCCGGGTGGCCATCCTCGAGGAGGGTCTGCTGTCGGAGTTCGCGCTGGAAGCCGCCAGCCGCGCCCAGACCAAGGGGAATATCTACAAGGGCGTGGTGGCCAACGTGGAGCCCAGCCTGCAGGCCGCGTTCGTCAACTACGGCGGCACCCGCCACGGCTTTCTGCCCCTCTCCGAGGTGCACCCCGAATATTATCAGGAGAAAAAGCCCAAGGACCGCTCCAAAGTCCGGATTCAGCAGGCCCTGAAAAAGGGCCAGGAGATCATGGTCCAGGTCATCAAAGAGGAGAGCGCCACCAAAGGCGCCTATCTCAGCACCTACCTGTCGCTGCCCGGGCGCTATCTGGTGCTGCTGGTCAAGCAGAGTCACCTGGGCATTTCCCGCAAAATCGAGCAGGAGGACGAGCGCCAACGCCTGAAAGATTTGGCCCAGAAGCTGGGCGTGCCCTCGGAAATGGGGGTCATTGTCCGCACCGTGGGCGAGCAGGGCAAGCAGCGCACCCTGGGCAAGGATCTGAATTTCCTGCTGAAACTTTGGAAGGATATCCAGAAGGAGGCCAAAGCCAAAGCGGCCCCCTGTATGCTTTACAAGGACCTGGACGTCATCACCCGGACGGTGCGGGACTACTGCTCCCCGGATATCAAGACCATCCTGGTGGATGACAAGGAAGTGCACGCGCTGCTCAAGGATTTTCTGCGGCTGGTGGCCCCCAACCAGGTGCGGGCCCTGAAGCTGTACCAGGACAACATGCCGCTCTTTATCCGCTACCAGATCGAGGACCAGATCGAGCGCCTCTATTCCGAACGGGTGCCCTTGAAATCAGGGGGCGGCCTGGTCATCAACCCCACCGAGGCGCTGGTGGCCATCGACGTCAACTCCGGGCGCTGCCTCAGCCAGGGCAATCTGGAGGAGACCGCTTACAAGACCAACCTGGAGGCCGCCGAAGAGATCGCCCGGCAGCTCCGTCTCCGGGACCTGGGCGGCCTGGTGGTCATCGACTTCATCGACATGCGGGACAAAAAACACATCAAGGCGGTGGAGCAGGCCCTTAAGCAGGCTCTGAAATGGGACAAGGCCCGGGTCACAGTGGGGCACATCGGCAAGTTCGGGCTCCTGGAGCTCTCCCGCCAGCGCCTGCGCCCCGCGTCCGAGACCACCACCTACATCCCCTGCTCGGCCTGCCAGGGCCGCGGCCGGGTCAAGTCGGTAACCACCCTGGGCCTCAGCCTGCTGCGTCAGATCGCCATGCAGTTGGGACAGGCTTCTTTTCGGGAGGTGCGGGCCCTGTTGCCCCTGGAGGTGGCCGACTTCCTGCTCAACCAGAAGCGCAAAGAGCTTGCCAATCTTGAGGAACAGCATAATCTGAAGATCACTTTCACCGCTCGACCCGGCCTGCCTTTCGAAGAGATCCAGCTCGACTACCTCAAACCCGAGCCCGGGGAACCGCAGGCCCCCAAGGGCGAGACCAAGGAGTCCCGGCGTGCGAAGCCAGTTGATGAAATCCGGCCTGGAAAAGTATCCTCATCGCTCACTTCTTAAGGCCATGGGCCTGACGGACAGGGAGATCGACCGTCCCCTCATCGGCGTCGCCAACTCCTACAACGAACTGATTCCCGGCCATATACACCTGGACAAAATCACCCAGGCCGCAGCCGCGGGCGTACGCCTGGCCGGCGGCACGCCTTTGCAGTTCGGCGTCATCGGCGTCTGCGACGGGCTGGCCATGCACCACCAGGGCATGAAATATTCCCTGGCTTCCCGGGAGCTCATCTGCGATTCCATCGAAATCATGGCCACGGCCCACCCCTTTGACGGCCTGGTGCTGGTGGCCAACTGCGACAAAATCGTCCCCGGTATGCTCATGGCCGCGCTGCGCCTGGACATCCCGGCTATCCTCATCAGCGGCGGTCCCATGCTGGCGGGGCTCTTCGAGGGCCGGGAGGTGGACCTGATCAGCGTTTTCGAGGGCGTGGGCGCGGTGAAAGCCGGGCGCATGACCGAAGCGGAACTGGCCGCGCTGGCCGACTGCGCCTGCCCGGGCTGC
>CAZLRL010000117.1:953-7978 GCA_964561645.1 uncultured Desulfobacterales bacterium | reverse complement strand
TCAGTATCAGCATTCTGGCCGCCACGGTCCTGGGGTTTTGTTTCACCCTCCTCAAGGGGTTTTGGTCGTCAGTGGCAGTGTGACTTGTCTGGTGCGGGTAGCCCTCACACTATCAGTGCGGCGGTTATTGAGGCCACCGCTTTGTTCGGTTCCGACCCGGAGCGATCCGAGTTTGGGGCGGGGGACGGAGTCCACCGCCTCCCCGTTGTCCTCCACTTCCTCCGCCGGGTCCGGTAATACCAATTTCTTATGGAGATGAAATAAACTAAACATCTCAGAGTTCTTTTTATTCTTTTTATTCTTTTTAAATAAACTTTTGAGGCTCTTGCAAAAGTCATTTTTGTCATCCTGAGCGAAGCGAAGGATCTAGATTCTTCGGTCGCCTACGGCTCCCTCAGAATGACAGCTAGGTGATATTTGCAAGAGGCTCTTTTGTATACTAATATATTGAGGTTTAGGGTCGGCCTCCCTGGAAAAGGCCCCGGGAGGTTGACCAACCGTGTCCGCCGGACCGGTCCGCCAGGGGGAGGAAACCGGCTGGTTGGGTGTAGTTCTGCGCCCCTGGACCGGAAGCAGCCCCCCGACGCCAATCTGCCCCGTCGGGGCTGGGAATTTGGGCTGATGAATTATTGATTAGGAGGTAATGGGGATGGCGTCGATCATTCTGGCCGACGATCACGCTTTAGTGAGACAAGGTCTCAGGCGGATCATTCAGGAAGACCCGGAGGTGCAGGTGACTCACGAGGCCGGAGACGGCGTGGAACTTCTGGAACTCTTGAAAAACAACTCTCCCGATGTCGTCATCCTGGATATTTCCATGCCCCGCCTCAAAGGACTGGAAGCCGCCCGCCTCATCAAGGAGCAGTACCCGGAGATCAAGATCATGATCCTCACCATGCACCGGGAGAAAACCTTTTTCCATAAGGCCAGGGAAATAGGCGTGAACGGCTATGTCCTCAAAGACGAAGCCGACACGGCTCTCAATACGGCCATCCAAGCCGTCCTCCAGGACCAGACCTATTACTCGCCGTTGGTGGCCGGATGAATCACTGTTAGCCGGAGAACCCGGCCAGTAAGCCTTCTCCTTCCTTACCGGCCCAAGAATAAGCCCCAAAAAAAGGACCCTGGTTGCCGCCAGGGTCCCCTGATTTTAATCGCCCGATAAGCCAGCTCGGCCTTATAACACCGGAACGCTGTATTTCAGTGTATGCGGATGGGCCTTGAAATTGCCGCCGCAGTTCTTGATGACGTCGTCAATCACATAAATGGCCTCGGGATCATAGACATCCATATCCGTGGGGATGGCCAACTGTTCATTTTTCTGCAGTACCCGCTTGAGCATGGCCACATCCTGTTCCATTTTGCGGATGTCGTAGACCATCTGGTAGTTCAAGAAGCCGTAGCAATGGCGCACCATGTGCCATTCGCACCAGCCGCTTTCATAAGCCCAGTTCCAGATACGATAGGCCCGCTGCACATCCAGGGGGATGGAGGGATCGTCCAGGTCCTTGCCCCCCGCGGAGCAGCCGTCCTGAATGGCCGGCAGGTCCAGATAAGTGGCCACCTTGGCGGCTAACAAATTGATCAGATTGTGGGATAGGGACCCAAAACTGATGTTGTATTCATCCAGGGGATCGCCGGCTTGGGGAAACGCCGCGTCAATGGTCATCAAGCCCGGATTGAGGACCTGCACCAGGCATAAGCCGATAAGAAACTCGGCGTGCACCTGAACCGCGCTGCCGTAGAGTGTGGCCGGACTGGTGACGTAAGAGATGGGCATGGTCACCAGATAGATGGGCAACCCTTCCTCGACACAGCGCAGGAACCCATTGACGTTGCCGATCAGGGTGGAATTCAACCGGCTGCCGTTATTGCGGTAGCGGATAGTCCGGGGCCCGGTATCATTGAGCTGCAAGGGGCTGTAGAACAAGGAGTGGGTGGTGCACATATGGGGATTGCGCTGGTATTCCTCTTTGCAGGCCCTGACACCTTCCTCCGTGGCCACATACAGCATAATATAGCGGCTGAAATTTTCCCGCAGCACTTTGATCTGCTCGGTATCTTCATAAGTATTGTGAGCCCCGCCGCAGCCCCGAAAAATCGAGGGCAGGCTTTCTCTTTCGGCGATTCTGGCTATCTCGGTCACATGCTTGTACAAATCGGCTTCCACCAAGTGGCCGTTTTCCCGCACATGCGGCGCGGTTCCCCCCCCACAGAAGGACTTGCTCGGCACCGGATGGGCGCTTCTTTTGGGAGCCTGCTCCAGGGCCCAGTCCACCAGCGGGCGCAAAATGTGCATCCGGCCGCTGGAGCCATCAAACCCGGCGTAACCGGTGTTTTCCAACACCTTGTTGAGATAGGGATGATTCATCCGCACTCCCACGTTTTCCAGCAGCCAGCAGGCCTCATCATGCATTAGTTGAGGGTTCACCCCCAAACCGCCGGCCAGCCGGATCGCCTCCCCCTGCAGTACCTGGGCGTTGATCATGGCTTTTCTCCTTTTAATGAATGGCTTTTATCTTTAAATTTGCCCAGCCCGTCTAGTAAATCGAAGGCTTGAACAAATTTCTTTAACGTTAAATATGGTTGCTAACCATAATTTCTTCAATAGCGGAACTCTCCTCGAGCTCCAGACACAAAGAACGCCACAGACAATCTGTTTTATCGCAAGGGCTTGACCCCCGGCGAAAACAGTCCGGGTCCCCCGCGGAACGCTGGATACTACGGACCAACTCGTTTAATTTCAAGTAGTTATTCTGCAAGGGACAGTTACTCCTGATTGTCATCTTATAGAAAAGCAACTCATTGTCGATAGAGGCAGGTCCTCAATTTACTGAGGCAAGTTACTCAATAAAATAAGGCATATCGCCTAGGGGAAATACCCTAGCGGGGCCCAAAAAGGTAAGTACTTAATTCTGTTGGGGAATTTATGTGAGGGAAAGAACGGGGGGCAGAAAGGGTGGGCTACCCCTTCCAGTGCTCTACATCAATAATGCCCAGTTTGACCGCGTAACGCACCAGGTCCAGGGTGCTGTGCAGATTAAGCTTGGCCATGATATTGGTCTTATGGTTTTCCGCGGTCTTGGGGCTGATATAGAGTCTATGGGCAATATCCTTGATTTTCATGCCTTCGGCCAACAGGCGGAAAATCTCTTGTTCCCTGGTAGTCAGGCTGCTATAGGAAGAATCCGTGGTTTTGGCCTTCTGTTCCGGAAACTCCGAGAGCTTCTTCACCACCTGATAGGACACCGACGCGTCCAGGAAATACTCGCCCCGGGACACCAGCTCCAGGGCCTGGAGAATCTTTCCGGACGGCGCGTCCTTGACCACATACCCGGTGGCCCCGGCTTGAAACGCCGCGGTGATGTAATCGATTTTGGAGTACACACTGACAATCAAAACCTGGCTCTTCGGCGTCAACTCCTTGATTTCCCTGGTCAATTCAATGCCGTTGATGTCCGGCAGCGAAATATCCATGACCACCATATCCGGCTTGAACTGCTCGGCTAATTTCCGGGCCTCCTGTCCCACCCCGGTCTCACCCACTATTTCCAGCTCGGAGTTGCGGGAAATAATCGATTTCAGGCCTTCCCGGAACAAGGGATGATCATCAACGATGATTATGGTTTTCTTGGGGTTCACGAATAACTTCCTTCCAGGGGACCTCCACCAGGATGTGGGTGCCCTTGTCGGGTTGGGATTCAATCTGCATATTCCCGCCCAGGAGGGCCACCCGTTCCTGCATGTTCAACAGCCCCATGTGCTTCGCAAAAAAGGCGCCGGATTGCTGTTCGATGACGTCGAAACCGTGGCCGTCGTCTTCCAGGCGCAGGATAATCTTGGGGTAGGAGGACACCAGCTTGATGCTCACATTCCGGGCCTGGGCGTGTTGCCGGACATTGTTCAAGCCTTCCTGGATGAAGCGGTAGATGGTAATAACCGCGTTTTCATTCAGTTTGTCTTCCTCGATGCCCGCAATCAGCAGATTTACCTTGATCCCGGTGCGGTTGGTAAATTCTTCCACCAACTGGTAGAGCGCCCGGGTCAGCCCCAGATCGTCCAGGACCGGCGGGCGCAGGCCATAGGCCAACTCCCGGATCGAGCTCAGAACCTCGTGAACATTATGCGTGATGTGGTTGACTCTCGATTTCAATTTTTTGTTGGCCTTTTCCGGCAGCACTTCCTGCAAATTGTCCAGGCTGATTTTGACCGCGGATAACTGTTGGGCCACCGAATCGTGCAGTTCCCGGGAAATCCGCAGCCGTTCCTTTTCCTGGGCTTTCATCAATTCATGGGTCAGGCCCCGGACATTCTCCTCGTTCCATAACCTTTCCAGGGCCAGGCTCAGGTGGATGGCCACCTTTTCCAGTTCCCGCACCAGGTGCTCGGGCATCATGTCTTTCTTGGGGTCGGCCAGGTGCAGCAAGCCATAGGCGCGATCTTTAATACTCAAAGGAATGAGGGCCACGGATTCGTAGCCGTAAGTATGGCAAAATTCACAGGAAATACCGTTGCCTTCCGAGGACATCTCCGCTATGCCGCGGCCGGCCTGGTTGACGAAAAAGGAGCCGTTTTTGGTGAAATGCGGCGTTCCGGGAGTGATAGTCCCTTTAATCAGCCTGGTGCATAAATGTTTCTCTGCCCCGGGGTCCTCCAGGGCCAGGCGGTTTTCCCGCTGATAAAATTTTTGGCTGAAACCCTGGGAGGCCTCATAAGGAATGGTGCCGTCTTTTTGCAGGATGCGGATGCCCACGGCCGTACAATTGGTGAAGTCGGCAATTTCCCTGACAAATTCCTTCAGCAGCTCCTCCGGGTCGTTGGCCTGGTTGGTGACCACCATGATTTTATGGTGCAGTTCCAGAACCTGCTCCCGCTGTTGCAGTTTCTCGGCCATCAGGTCAAAGCTGTGGACCAGCTTCCGGATTTCCCCTTTGCCCTGGGGCAAACCCGTCCTGACGCTCAGGTTGCCGGAGGCCAACTGCTGCGAGGTTTTTACCAAGGTATTAATGGGTTGCAGGATGAACTGGGAACTTAAAATCCAGGCCGCCGCCAGCGCCAGGGCCGTGATCAGCCCCAGCCAGAGGAGGTTGCGGGCCAGATTGTCCTGGAACGCGGCATAGAGGATTTTGGTGGGCACGCCCGCGATAATGAAGCCCCGGGGATTGGCGTGATTCAGGGGGACAAAGGCGTACAGGCGGGATAGACCGTCAATTCCGGCGGCTTCGCTCACTCCCTGCTTCTGCGCTAAAACCGTGGCAATGATGTCGTGCCGGTGATTTTGGACCCCGACCCATTGCTGGGGATCGGGCCAGCGGGTCAGGATTACCCCCTGGTCATTGACAACATTGACCACCCCCTTCTCGGGCAGGGGGGCACTGCTCATGAATTTCTGGACCCATCCCAGGTCGAGGCTGACAAACAGGACGCCCTGAAGTTCACCGGCGGGACTCCACAGCGACCTGGCCAACCCCAGGGAGGGTTTGTCAGTGGCGGGATTGAGCTGATAATCTCCCACCACCACCTGGCGGGTCTTCAGCGCGGCTTGAAAAGAAGGCCGCTCCGCCAGGTTGGTGTCCTGGCGGGTGGGCCGCCCGCTGCAGATGATGTTGCCTTCCGGGTCCGTCAAACCCAGATTTAACATTTCCGGGTTATCCTGGACCAGATCGGAGAACAGGGCGGAACAACTTTGAGCCCGGGACTGGCGAACTTCGGGAATTTCGGTCAGGAGGACCAGGAGCTGCCGGGTTTGGCGAACCAACTGCCCGTGAAACCTGACCATGTCCTGGACCACATCCAGAACTTTTTGCTCCGCATTCTTTTTGACCAGGCGTCGGTGTTCCAGGCTGGTGTAAACCACAAAGAGGAGAGCCGGAATGGCGGCCAACAACACAATGCCCAAAAGCCGCACCCGCAAGTTGGAAAAAAAGGCCATTATTCTATCGAAGCTACCCTAGAGAAAAAATTTATTGCCAGAGCAGGATAAAGCTTAAAAAAAACTGTCATTCCTCCTGGTTAGTTATTCCTGGTTAGTTATTCCTGGGGGCCTTGGGGCAGCGGGTCGGCTTCTCCGCCGAACCTGATTCCCGCGGCCCCCAGGGGCTGGTTATTCCTCCAGGCAATCGTTTTCCAGGGCCTCCCCGAAAATAGCCCCATGCTCCGGGTCAATGCCGACCTTGTCCCCGCAGGTCAAGCACTTGGCGGTCAAGGCCCCCCGAAAAGTCGTGGGGGGATAGCCGGTGACAATGCGGCTGATGGTAAATTCTCCCAAAGTGTGGCCCTTGCGGGCCGCAAAGGCCCGGGCCTCCCGGATGGTTTTGGCCCTGTTTTTTCCTGTTTCAGACATGGTAATTACTTTCGGTCCTTCCAAAAATTTGGCCATTTGTCCCTCATTAATGCTGTATATAGCACTTTTTCACGGTAAGACACGTTTCGCTTCCCATCGGTTAAGCTCCGGTCCCTTGGCGGTGGCGCTGGTCCTGCGCCCAGTGACCGATTACCACCACCATTATATCATGATTCCCGGCCGCGCTTGAAGATATGTACCGGGGATGTAAGAACTGTTGACCCTGAATTTAGTTCCTGCAAAAAATTGGTGGGAAAAAGACTCGGGGGGCTGGCACAATGCCCCACCTAACCTGTCCCCACCCGCAGGGGCGCCTTGTTGGACCGCAAATCTCTTTTCCAAGGCCCCCAGGGTCCTAAAACATTTTTCGTCATTTGCACAACTTTGCTAAAAAAGATAGTTTTTTGAAAAGCCTGGGTCCCGGTATTTTAACCTGAAGCCGATCAGCCTCGGGTCGTTAAAGCCCCCCGGGCGCCAGGGTTTTCCCGCCCAAGGAGGGTTTGTGAGTACTGCGGACGATAAGCCGCCACAGATGCAGCCGCCAGGGTCGGCCGAGAGCGCCGCCGTCCCCGAAGAGGAACAGACCAGAGCCGCAGCCTGGTGGCGCCCGGTGCTGCTCCTGGGCCTGCTGGTGACTGTCCTGGTCCTGGCCCGGGTCTTCGGTCTGGGGGACCGGCTGTCC
>CAZLRL010000117.1:0-943 GCA_964561645.1 uncultured Desulfobacterales bacterium | reverse complement strand
CTGCGGGACTGGATCCGGGAGCTCGGGCCCCTGGGGGTCCTGGTCTTCCTGGTCATCTATGTCATCGCCGCGGTCACGGCCCTGCCGGGCTCGGTATTCACCATCGCGGCCGGCGCCCTCTACGGCTCGGTTTTGGGGGGTCATCCTGGTGAGCGTAGCGGCCACCATCGGCGCCAGCCTGGCTTTCCTGATTTCCCGCTATTTCGCCCGTCAGGCCGTGGTCAACTGGCTGGGCTCCAACCAAAAATTTCAGCGCCTGGACCGCCTCACCGAGGAGCGCGGCGCCATCATCGTCGCCTTGACCCGACTGACCCCCCTCTTTCCCTATAACCTCCTCAATTACGGCCTGGGACTGACCCGGGTCCCCTTCTGGACCTACGTGTTCTGGTCCTGGCTCTGCATGTTGCCGGGCATCATGCTGTACGTGGTGGGGTCCGACGCCGTCTTTCGCTCCCTGGCCCAAGGCCGGGTTTCCTGGTATCTGGTCATCATCTTCCTGGTCGTCCTGGTCTCGGTGGTGGTTACCGTCAGGTGGGTCAATCGGCGGCTGGGCATTACCAGAAAATACCCGGCCGCCGGGTCCGCCGACGCCGCGGCCGCCCCGGCCTTTCAGGGGCTGAGCCCTCACGAAAAATGTAGGGCGGGCACCGCCCGCCATTTCCTGATGCGGACTTGAGACATACCACGTAGGGTGCGTTTTACGCACCACACATTGCCGCCGGGAAAAACACCTGGTCGCAAGACTCCCGCGGAACTAGAAGCGATTGCAAAACCTCATATTTCAGTTCCGGTTGTCCTTCTGAGGGAGCGCCGCGACCGAAGAATCTAGTCTTTTCAATTAGTTCCATATCCTTCACTTCATTTCGGATGACAGAAAAATAGGTTTTGCAACAGCTTGTAGGCCTAATCGAGAAGCGGAGCCTCGGGCCCGGGCGCCACCAGC
>CAZLRL010000116.1:0-8008 GCA_964561645.1 uncultured Desulfobacterales bacterium | reverse complement strand
TGATGCTGGACTCTTAATCACTAGGTTCGGGGTTCGAGGCCCTGACGGCCCACCAAGGAAATCAAGGGGTTAGCCGATTCGACTGACCCCATTTTTATTTTGGCTAGCATTTTGGCTAGCAAAATCGAGGTTACTATCTCTTTGGAATGATGACAGGCCGCAACGAGAGATCTTGAGGAAATTTTTTTATACAGGATGAATGAAAACCGACAGTCAAGGAGAGGCTGACCCGTTTGTCAACCATGGTCGGATGCAGCCCATAAGCCGATAATGACACCAGGAGGGCAGAATGAGAATCGGCTTAGGAAACTATCAGACCCCACACAGACCTTAGACCTTTTCCCTGACCAGGCCCGCTCTTCCAGTTAATCCCCTGATTTAACATTTCTATTCAAAGTTACCCCGCCTCATTTCGCCACCCTGGCCACGGTGACTTCCATGATTCACCACGCCCTGCATCCGATCCCTCTTCGCCCCCACGCCTGGCCTTACCCCATTATCTGAGAATCGTAACCCCACACGCTGCCCTGATGCCACCGCCCACCTTCCATGCTCTTGTCCCCCTCTTCCCGGCCTATAAGCAAAACCCGGAGATGGGACTCCTAACCCCCCTGGTATAAGAATGCTTCCTCCAGACAAAATTCCCCAAAAAAATCGCTGACAAATTGACAGCCCCTTGATTATGTGAACAGGCGTCTTTGTTTGTATCGCTCCTATCCCCAAACCTCCAGGAACCTCCTGGATTCGAGGTGGCAGGTTCCGATATGCGGATCTTCTCTGCAATTTTTCCAGGAGAGATGATAACTATCGGAGGTGGCAAGCTGCAGCTAAACGCATCCTAGGAGCTAATAGGCGCGACAATCAGGCACCGAGGACAGCACCCCCCAGGAAAGAAAACTGCTTATAAAAGCAGGCATTATTGGGTTTCAGCTTTGGCTGGCTCCATTTTTAGGAGTCGCAGTACCTGGTTGAGCACCACCGCCAGCACTGTGGACAGGGTCAATGAGGAGGAAGCCAGCGGCCGCAGCCAACCCGGAACCCCAGTATACAGGGCGGGAAGGATTTCCAGGCCCAGCCCGAAAATCAAAGGTATGCCGATGACGAAAATTCTCTGGGGGTCAGGGCCAGTGCCCAAGATGATTTGAATACCCGACATGATCATGAAACAGGTGACGAACACCAGGATGGCGCCCATCACCGGAGACGGCATGATGGAGAGGAGAGCGCCGATCTTGGGGAAGAAGGCCAGGATAATAAACAGGCCTCCGGCCATGACCCCGACCCAGCGGCTTGTAGCCCCTGAGGCGCGGCTCAGGGCGACATTGCTGGCGGAGGTGTCCGAGGCCATGCCTCCCAGGAGCCCCGAAATGGTCAAGGCGACCGAATCCGCGAGCAGTCCGCCGCCGATGCGCCTCATATCCGGCTCCTTCCAGTCATCGTCGTTCACCTTTTCGCACATAATCAAATTGCCGAAGGATTTCAGGGCCCCGGTGATAGAGACGATGGCAAAAGTCGGCAGCAGGGACCAGCGGAAATCCAAGGAAAACATGCCTTTGTAGTGCGGCAGGGCAACCCAGGGAGACGAAAGCACATGCACGAACTGGGCCCCGGTCAGCAACCCTGCCGCGGCGGAGAGCAAATAGCCGCAGGCCATGCCGACGAGCACGCTATAGAGCTTCAATCTGCTGCGGTCCCGGAGGTTGATACCAACCATGATCAGTACCGTCAGGGCCGCCACCAGCAGGTTTACTCCCCGGACAGGTTCTCCCTCGTAGTTGATCCCCAAGCTTTTGGAGGCCCCCAGAGGGATAATTCCCACGGCCACCATCAGTACTACCAGGCCCGTGATCTCAGGCGGGAATAAGGACCGCAGCCGGTGAATCACCCTGGCAAAAACGGCCTCCACTAAACCGGCCGCAATCGTCATCCCCCGCATCAACGGGAGGCCGCCCAGCCACGCCGCCTCCATGGAAGCGATGAAGAAATTGGGGCCGCAGAGGTTGGGACATAGATACCCCGACCCCAGAACTCCCCACCTGAAGGCCTGCACGATGGTACCGATGCCAGAGGCCACCATGGTGAGGGCCACCACGCCCTGCACCTGGTTGAAGGAACCGCCGATCTCGCTCACCAACACCACCGGCAGAACAAGCGAGCTGGACATCAGGAAAATATGCTGAACCCCCAAGAGCAGCAGCGTAGACAGGGGCGGACGATCGTCCACCCCGTAAATCAAGTTTGCCGGTCGTTTCGCCATGGCCGGTATTAATCCCCCTGGTTATAGCGGTAATGTATAAGTTCGATCGGCATCGTCAGCTGGTTTTATAATTTCATCCAGATGGGTGTAGCCTGAAAGAAATCAGCTCCGACTATCAGGATTTCGCCGTTTACCTTCACTTTGCGGAGATAGGCCAGCTTTCGAGAGGGCATGGAGGCACCCGGTTTGGGGAGCATGTATTGTACCCATGCGGTGTCGCGATTTTCCAGGCGGTGGAGCATTTCCTTGATCACATAATGCCCGGCGGCGTCCTTGGCCGTGGTCAAATCCCGCCTCTCCAGTTGGGGGAAAGCCGGGTCCACCAGACACTGTCCCTTGGTATTGAAGACATAAATGTAGGTGTCACAGAAAAAGAACCGCGAGGACCGGTCCCGGAAACGAGCGAAGGCGACTTCCTTCCCCTGATCCTTGAGCAGCTGTGCGGCCCGGTCGACGCATTGCCGGACGAATATGGACTCGATTTTGAAGTGATGCACTCCGCTGCCCACCAGGTAAACCTTGCCCTGAGGGCCCACGGCCTTACGGACGTAAGAATTTTTCCAAGTGGGGGTTAAATCGGTGGGCGCCTTCCATAAATAAAAGATCCAACCGCTGGCGTCACGCTCCGGTCGGTGCCCGATATCATTGATCCAGCGCCCCACCGGCTTGCCGTTCATGTCTTTAAAGTCTAATAGATTCCGGCCCACCAGTTCGGGGATGGCGGGATGAAAGAGACAGACACCGTTGAGGTCGTAAACAAACAGGTAATGGCTGCCATCTAACCAGCGGGAGCCCCGGACCGCAAACTCTCGAAAGGCCTTCGGCCCGAGTTCCTCCACCAGACCTGCTGCTTCTTCCACCAAAAACACCAGCTGTTTGGTGTCCGCATACAAATAGGGCAGCGGTTTATGAAGGTCAGGGTTACTGCCTCCCCAGACCATCAGGAGGGTCACTGCAGCCACCGCCGCCACAGCTCCCAGGCCCAGAGCCAATTTCTTCAAAGAGAACTTAACCACCTCGAAATCTGACCAGGATTTTTGTCGCTCGGACCGTTTCCTTATCATCGGGTAGCCTTGATTTTATATTGGTAATTCTAAACCGCAGAAGCACAATAGCCGGGATGAAACCTCTGCTTAACCATTGCGGTATAATAATGGTCTACCAGCAATCTCGATCCTGAAGTTTTTTCAGTTTTTTGGCCAGTCCAGCTTGTGGGAGCCAGGATAGCACAAATTACCATCGAGATAGATGTTTTTCAACAAATTTCAGGTAATTTAGGAAAGCTTGGTTGAAGCTCACTGCTTCTAAGTGGGTTTTTTGGGCAAGCCTTATTTGTTCTTAGGTTAGTCCAAGATTACCTCCCTGAGCCCGAGGTCAGAAGGGCATCCCTAAAGCCCTCTGCCTCCTTCCCATCAACGAAAGACTCCCTATAATTCAACCGGTCAAAGGTATCGTTAACTACCCTGATTAGAAACTTATCAATTGTCTGAAAATTCTACATATTCAAAAAATATCAACACTTTTGGGGCAGAAGGACCCCAGCTTTGGACTCAATTCCTTCACTCCTTCATCACCCCTCTGGCCTGAAATATATAGCCCGTTTCGATATGCGAATCGACACCTTGAGATCGTCATATAGGGCGCCATCCTCTAAAAGTCCCAAGTAATTATCGATCCTGCGCAAAAATATTAAGAATGGTTTGGGATGACCCTGCCTTTTCCTTTCCAACCGTTTTCACCCCAGCCTGAGGATCTGATCTTGCTTGCACGGGGAAGGTGAGGTTCTGGGCCGTCACATTCTGGGATCGAAGGTCCACCGAAAGTAGGGATTAGGGCGATGACAATCCTGCCGGTTTTGTTAGGGCTGCAATTTCTTTGAGGTGCATTCCTGGAGGGAACATCATGCCCCCTCGGAATCACTATGGATAATGATTAGATTAATTTTCTTCATTATCCTGGTCTTCAAGGTCCTGATGTGCTATTTGAATTGGCGACATTACTAACTGTAGAAAGATTAAGATGATAATAGGAGGGGCCTAAAGGGATTGGCGACCTTTTCTAACTTAAGGGGAGATTTATCCGGTGCCATTACAGCGGCCACCATCACCATGCCCCAGTGCATCGGTTATGGTATCATTGTTTTTGCGCCACTCGGTGCTGGTTTTGCCTCCAACGGCGCGCTTATTGGTCTCTACACCGCAGTCTTTGCCGGGTTCCTGGCCGCCTGGCTGGGGGGCAGTCCCATCCAAATAACCGGGCCAAAGGCTCCATCCACACTCGTTTTAGCCTCGTTAGTGGCAGTCTTAGCCGCGAATCCTTATATTCCCGAGGCCATGGCGCCCCGGGTGGCAGTGTTGGTTGGCCTGGTTTCAGTTACCATCCTGATCGGCGGGATTTTTCAGATTTGCTTGGGCTCGCTGGGTTGGGGCAATCTCATCAAATATGTGCCCTATCCAGTGGTGGCCGGATTCACTAACGGCATCGCCTTTATTCTAATCCAGAAGCAACTTGGGCCACTTCTGGGCATTGGCGGCAAGTCCGGTTTTATTGTGATCCTCACCAATCTTTCCAACATCGAACCGTTGACCATGGTGGTGGGGTTGTCCACCCTGGTGACCATTTTTCTGGCGCCCCGCTGGGTCAAGGTCATTCCTGGCAGTATTACCGGGTTACTGGTGGGCACCGCAGTTTACTATAGCATCGGCGCTATTAGTGGCTACTCCTCCCTGGGGCCGCTTATCGGTAAGATTAGCACCGGGCTTCCCGAACCAAAAGTCTATCTTGATCTGCTGCGCATCTGGAATCTGCAGCAGGTGTGGGCTTTTCTACCCTACCTCTTTATCCCCGGGCTGGTTCTTGGATTACTCGGGTCCTTAGAGTCCCTCTTGACTTCTGTGGCGGCTGATCACGTGAGCGGCAACCGTCACCAGAGCAATCGTGAGCTGGTGGGCCAGGGAATCGGCAATATCGTCTCTTCCTGTTTCGGCGCCATCTTTGCTGCCGGTAGCGTGCCGCGCACCCTAGCCAATTTCAAGGCAGGTGGCCGGACCTCCCGGTCAGGCATGATATGCAGCGTCATCATCCTGCTAGTCGTCATGGTGCTGGGCCCCCTAGTGGGGAAGATTCCATTGGCCGTCATCGCAGGGATTATCATCGCCGTGGCCATTACCATGGTGGATCAGGGCACTATAAACATCATCAATAACCTATTTGCCTGGGTGCGAAAGCACCACAAGCTTCCTTTCAAGCAGGAAAGCGATATTCTGTTTGACCTGTTTATTTCTACGACCGTCGCCCTCGTAACCATCACCTTTAACCTGATCAATGCGGTGGGCATCGGGGTGTTGATCGCCTCCTTACTGTTTATTTCAAGGATGGGGAAGTCGATTATCCGGCGCACCTTTTACGGAGACCAGGTACATGCGAGAAAGAGACGCCCTGGAGCTCACAGCGCTATCCTGGAGCAAGAGGGCCAAAGAATCGTGGTCTTTGAACTCCAGGGGCCGCTGTTTTTTGGCACTGCCGAAAGTCTGGCCAAAAAACTTGAGGGGACCTGGGGGACGGCTGATTACTCTATCCTGGATATGAAACGGGTGAATGAGGTTGACAGCACCGGAGCCAAGATCATCCTGCACTTGATCAATAGTGCAGCTGCTCAAGGCAAGCACTTATTGATTAGCTATCTTGAGGGCAACCCGGCCCTCTGGAAGCTTATAGAGATCATGGATTTGAATAAGGTGCTCCCCAAAGGGCAATTTTTCCCGGATACTGATGCCGCCCTTGAATGGGCCGAAGATGATCTTTTGGCTCAGTTGTGCCCCTCCGAGGCCATCACTAGGGAAATTCCCCTGGAGCGCATGGAGATCACTCAGGGTTTTACTATTCAGGAACTGGAGTCCCTGCAAAGAAGACTCATCTTTCGGTCGTATCTAAAAGGAGAGCTCATAATTCGAAAGGGAGACGCCAATCGGGATCTATTCCTCCTGACCAAAGGCTCGGTTACGATCAAAATGCGCCTGCCCCGTGGGGATCGGTTACGGCGGATATTCACCTTTGGTTCGGGAGTCATCTTCGGAGAGATGGCCCTGCTGGACGCCAAACCCCGTTCCGCCGACGTCTGGGCCGAAGAAGACTCCAAGGTGCTGATCCTGCCTTACCCAGCGTTTGTCGCCTTGTTGCAGGAAGAGCCCCGGCTGGCCCTCAAATTGATACTGAACATAGCCAAAGTGCTCTCCATCAATGTCCGTCTCAGTGCCAAAGAATTGCGCACGCTGACCGATATTTGAACCTCTCTGTAACCTACCATGGAAATAAGAAATTGGATCTCATCCTTTTTATCTGGCGCTGGTCTTTTGGTTGATCCTGGGCATCTTCATGGAAACCTCCACCAGGTGGGAAAATTGACCGGCAGCAACCTTGGCATCGCCGAGGACACCGTTCAAGGAGTTCCTCATGCTGGTAATGCCAACGAGTGGAGAAAGTTTTAACGCAGCTGGGGGAACAGATCATCGACGCCAGGACCGAAGAGGTGGACACCGAAATGGGCTATCTTTTGAAGAAGAATAAAGGCCGGAATGAAAGGCTTCCTTCTCGTTTCCCAGAAGAATCTTGAATCTATCATGAAACCAGTTGCGCCCCCCTTGAGCTTTCTCCATAAGGCTTGGGGAATTGCGACTATCTGCCCTATATACGCACCTTGTTAAAAAGAAAAATAAAAAGGATATTGAGTAGATATGTTTCATCTGGCAAATAAGCCTCAGCCTATGGAGTTTCATTAGAGGGCAGCGATGCCTCGTCTTATTGACATCTTTCAAAAAACCTACGCAGCCGGGCAGGTATCGCCTCTACCACCCGAGCACGGCTTAGGCTACCTCAAGCCCTCTGTCCCCCTCTCCCGGCCTGGAACCGGAAACCCGGGGATGGGACTCCTACCCCCCGGATAAAAGAATGCTTTCCCCAGACAAAATACCTCAAAAATGTGCTGACCAATTGACAGCACTTTCTATCTTTGAAAGCCATGTGAAGCGCCGCCCATAACCCAGTGGGTGGTCAAGCAGGAGCCCCGAAGGGCGCCCGCCCCGAGCGAGATCGGGACACTTCACTCCCCGAGGGAGACAATGACAGAATTAAAGTGTCCAGAATCAATTGAGGAGCTTGAGAGGCTGGAGCAGCTTTTGCCGCTTTGTCGAAAGTCCCTTTACGAAGCGGCCCAAGCCAAGCTGGAATCCGGCGCGGCCCGGACCGAAAGGGAGGCATCCCGGCAACTGGCAGAAGAAACCGGAAAACCTGTTGAAACTATCAGAAGTTATAGGAAGAGAGAAGAAAAAAGCAGGGGAGAGGGGGGTTCACTGACCCCCCCCGACATAACCTCCGAAGATGACAAGGAAACCGAACCAAAACCCCTCCGGGACAGACCCTCTGGACCTGTGAAATATCCGGAACCCAAAACGGAAACTGTTTCTGTTTCTAAGTCTAAGCCGCCTCAATATGCCGCCATAATCTCTGAGGCCAGCTATCCGTTGGGGAGCCCGACAGGTAGAGTAACCATAGGCCGAAGCGTTTCAACGCCCCAGGAAGCGTTGCACGCAGTTTTAGGGGGTAACTTGATGGAAGGGCTGGCCCCGCTCAGGAACACTCGGATGATTCCCCCGAAAAGCTTTGACCAAATTGTGAGTGGACATGCAATAGGGGACCACTTGTGGCCAAGTAAAAGGGACCCACCTGGTTAAAAAAAATTTACGAGTGGTCACT
>CAZLRL010000115.1:4002-8052 GCA_964561645.1 uncultured Desulfobacterales bacterium | reverse complement strand
AGGTGGTCATGGAATTATTATACAAAATTCGTAAAGGCGATAATTTGGAAAACCTGAAGATCTCACTCCTGAACAGATTCTGATTCCCAAGCTCCTGCTTGGGAACCCACTTTTTCGCCTAGCTCCTGCTTGGCAAAAATTAGAAGTATCGGTGCCCGCGGGCGCCCCTCCACCGCTATTCCTTCACAGTAACCCGGTCGTCGTCCTCCAGGGAAGGCGGGGGGTCCAACACCACCCGGTCTCCTTCTTTAAGGCCGGCCTCGATCTCCACCAGGTCTCCCATGGCCGGACCTGGCGTTACCTCCACTTTCCTGGCCTGGTTGTCTTTGACCACAAAGGCCACGGTCTGGCCCTGCCTGGTCACCAACGCCTTCTGGGAGACCGCCAGGCGGGGACGGTTTTCCCCCTCCGCCACGGGCTTTGACAAGAAGGCCACTTTGGCGCTCATTTCCGGGAGAATGCGATCGTCCATTTCCAGAAATTTCACCTTGGTGAGCACGGTGGCCTTGGCCCGGTCCGCGGTGGGCACGATCATATGGACTTTGCCGGGAAAGCGCCGGTCCGGAATGGCATCCAGACTGATCTCCGCGGGTTGGCCCTGGTACACCTTGTCCAGGTTGGATTCGGCCACATCGGCTTCCACCATGAGGGAGTCCATGTCCGCCAGCGTCACCACCGCGGCCCGGGCGTTGGCCGCGGCGCCGAAGGGGGCCACCACTTCCCCCACATCGGCGTACTTGGTGGTCACTACGCCATCAAAGGGACTGCGGATGTAGGAGTATTCCAGGGCCGCCTGGGCTTCCGCCAGGCCCGCCTGCGCGGTGCGGATGGCAGCCTGGGCGCTGGCCACCCCGGCCTGGGCCTTCTTGTAACGGGCCTCCGCCACGTCGTAGTCCTGGCGGGAAATGAGATCCTGACGCACCAGAGTCTTTGTCCTTTGATACTGTAGCCTGGCGTCAGTGAGCTCCGCCTGCGCGGAAACCAGGCCGGCCTGGGCTTCCTTGACCCGGGCCCCGGCCTGATTGCGGGCCGCCTCCAAATCCTCGTTTTCCAAGCTGGC
Source organism: uncultured Desulfobacterales bacterium (assembly GCA_964561645.1). Lineage (GTDB taxonomy): Bacteria > Desulfobacterota > Desulfobaccia > Desulfobaccales > 0-14-0-80-60-11 > JBGSLA01. Next base: position 6,992 of record CAZLRL010000115.1, on the reverse strand, counting down.
CAAGACCTGGCCTTTTTTGACCCGGCTGCCTTCTTCCACCCCCAAATACTCCAGGCGGCCGGTGCTCTTGGAAGACACGGCCGCTTTCCGCTGGGCCACTACATAGCCGCTGGCGTTCAGCACGGTGTAGGCCTGGGCGGGATAAACCTTGGACACCACCGTCACCGCGACCTCTTCCGTCGGGCGCAGGGGTCCCCAAAAATAAAGGGCTGCCAGGACCGCCAGGACCAGGCAGACCAAAACCAAAATCAAGACCAGGCGGCGGGAACCGGCAGGTCGAAATTCTCCGCCAGCGCGGTCAATGCGCAATCGGTCAAGATCGGACGGCAAGAAGCATCACCTGTTCATCAGAAGCATCTCAACAGTCCGAATTGTTAACAGATTCCCGGGGGAAAAGCAAACTAACCCGACAGCCCAACGCTTTTAGCGCTCCTTGATCCCCTCTTGGCTGATGGTGAGATAACGGAAAGGGGGGCCCACATATTGATCCTGGCTGGCCAGCTTCTCCATAGCGGCTTTGGCCTCCTCCACTACGTCCGCCAGCGGAGCCAGACGGGCCACCAACTGATTCAGCCTGTACTCCAGTCCCATACGCCGGGGCAGGGTGAAGATGTGGGTGCCCTCGGTGGATTCAATTTTGGGGGGCTGGACCCGGTCCCAAATAATGAACAGGCGGCCGGGGCTGTCCGGTTTCTGGGGAGCATAACCGGCCAGGAGCATGTACATGTTGATCACGGGGTTGAGGGGCAGTTTTTCACAGGCCTTGCGCAGAAATTCATCCACTTTGCCGCTGAAAAAAGGGACGGCCGCCTGCACTATGGCGTCGAACTCTTTCAGCTGCTCATCCTTGACAAAATCGGCGAACTGCCGGGCCAGGTCCTGAGCCTCCAGAGCTCCCCCCGAGGCCAGCACCGCGTGGGAAGTAAGGGGAATAAACCGCTCCACCTGAACAAATTGTTCTTCCCCAGAGGTGGCAAAAGTTTCGGCGCGGCTGTCGCTGGCGAGCATGACACCCTCGGGAGTGGCACAGGCGATCAATTGGCTCATGGGTCTCCTCCTTGGAAATGTTATGCCAATTTAAGTAATCATTCCCACAAGAGGGGTCAAGCAGGGGCGGCTGGAGCAGGACGGTAAGCGAAGGCGGAAAAGCAGAATTTTGGCCTACCGGAGACAAGATGGTCCTGTAGCGTCAGATCTGCAAAGGCTTGGCCTGGCGAGGAGCTTTTTTAGTGATAAATCCGGGACTTCTTCTGGTGAAAGGATGCCAGGGACTCCAGCTCTTGCTGGGTGAGTTCCATTTTGCCTTTTTCTTCTTGAACCTGATTCAGACTATGCTGAAACTTCAGCAAAGATTCCCGGAGATTGCACAGTACGGTTTGCAGGGCGTCCAGGGCCAGGACCAGAGCCTCCTGGTGTTGACCTTCAGCCAACAACTCCCGGGCCCGCTGCAACTGTGTGTCGGCTTGATTGACGTCATTCTGGTTATTCATGGCAAAACCTCGATTAAGAACTTGCCATACTCGAAAGCAATTACCATACCAGAAGCGGCCAAAAAAAATATTGAAGTATTTCATATTGTTAAACAAGCGGGGGTCGGAGTTTGTGTTTCATGATGTTAACACGGGGTTCTAATTATTGGCTAGCATCGTCCATTTCCTCGGAAATAGAAGTCATCCACCGAGGGATTTTCAAAATACCCATCCCGAAGTGAACTTGGCCAAGCCGCCGGGCAGCCCCCCAGAGGCGGTCCAAGATTGCATTTAGCCTGGAGATATGTTACCGTCAGCCATATTTTGGAGAGTATATCGACCCCTTATCCCACGCCAATCTGTGATGATCATGGACCCGAACGACGAAAAATTTAATGAACGCATCCGATTACTGGCCAACAGCATCCTGGAGCGTTTCAACGAGGAGAATGTTACCCCCCAGGAAGCCGGTCTGGTCATCCTGGCCCTGGCTCACCGTCTGATGACGGTGCTGGAAAAGAATCCGGAGGAGCGCCAGAACTTCGTTTTGCAGTTTATCGGCCTGGTCAACCAGTATCTGGCCGGAGACCTGGAGGAAGATTAAATTTGGCAGCTTCGGCTCTCGGGCCTTCCTGAGCCCGAGGCCGGCCCTTGATATCCCACTCTCCCCTGGTGGCATCTTATCTACCATCATGACACGGCGAGCATCTTCCATCCTGGAGTTAATGGGGGAAACCCCCATCGTGCGTCTCAACAAGCTCAACCCCAACCCGCGGGTGGAGATCTACGTCAAACTGGAATATTTCAATCCCGGGGGTTCGGTCAAAGACCGGCCCGCGTTGGCCATGATCGAGGCCGCTGAAGCTTCGGGGGAACTGACCCCGGCTAAGACGATCATCGAGGCCACCAGCGGCAACACCGGCATCGGCCTGGCCCTGGTGTGCGCGGTCAAAGGGTACCGGCTGCTGCTGGCCATGTCCGAGTCCGCGTCCGAGGAGCGCAAACGGATCCTCAGGGCCCTGGGCGCACAGCTTCTCCAGACCCCGGCCCATCTGGGGACCGACGGCGCCATCGAGGAAGTCTACCGGATGGCCCGGGAGAACCCGGAAAAGTACTTCCTGGTGGATCAGTTTAACAATCCTCACAATCCCACCTCCCATCAAAGCACGGCCAAGGAAATCTGGGAGCAGACCGAAGGCCGGGTCACGCACGTGGTGGCCACCATCGGCACTACCGGCACCCTGATGGGGCTGGCCCGCTATCTGAAGGAATACAATCCTGATATTCGGATGGTCGGGGTCGAGCCTTTTCTGGGGCATGCCATCCAGGGCCTGAAAAATCTCAAAGAATCTTACGTGCCCGGCATTTTTGCCAAAGGTGTGGCCGATGACCTGGTCAATGTGGAAGACGAAGAGGCTTTCGACCTGGCCCGGCGTCTGGCCCGGGAGGAGGGGCTGTTCCTCGGCATGAGCAGCGGCGCCGCGGTGGCCGTGGCCCTGCAGCTGGCCCGGGACCTGGAGC
>CAZLRL010000115.1:0-3992 GCA_964561645.1 uncultured Desulfobacterales bacterium | reverse complement strand
AGCGCGGCCTTATTGTCGCCATCGCCCCGGACAGCGGCGAGCGCTATCTGTCCACCCCGCTGTATGCGGAAAAAGAAATTCCCACCTTCCAGGTCTATAACAGCCTCACCCGGGCCAAGGAGGCTTTCGAACCTCAGCGGGCCGGCGAAGCCACGCTGTTTGTGGACGGCCCCGCTTTGAACAGCTTCCTCACCCTGGGGGTAGCCCGGCGCCTGGTGCTGGCCGACCTCCTGCAGCGCTACCTTAAATTCCGGGGCTTTAAAGTGCACAAGGTGGTGAGCCTCATCGACCTGGACGACCGGGCCATCGCGGGGGCCGAAGCCGCGGGCCAGGAGCTGGCCGTGTTCACCGGGCATTTTCGACAGGAGTTTTTCCGGGACCTCGCCTCCCTGAGAGTCGACGAGAGCGGCCTGTTCCCGCTGGCCTCCGAGCACGTGGATGATATGACCGCGCTCACCCGCCGCCTCCTGGAGCGGGGCTATGCCTATGAAAAACTGCGTTCAGTCTATTTTGACATCTCCCGCTACAAGGACTATGGGCGCCTGTCCGGAGTGGACCTGAGCAAGATCCGGGTCGGCAAGACCGTGGACCTGGATGACTATGCCAAGGAAAATCCCCGGGATTTTACCCTCTTGAAGCGGGCCAAACTGGGGGAATTAAAAAAGGGCCTCTATTTCACCACCCCCTGGGGGCAGGTGCGCCCCAGCTGGCACCTGGAATGCGCCGCCATGGCCGTGAAGCATCTGGGCCACTCCGCCGACTTTCACGTGGGCTCCATTGAGTCCATGTTCCCCCATGAAGAAAATGAAAACGCCCTGTTCGCCGCGGCCACGGGAAAACCTTTGGCCCGCTTTTGGCTGCACGGGGAACGGGTCCTGCGGGACGGCCGCCCCCTCAAAGAGACCGGCCGGGAGACGGTGCGGGAGCTGCTCGAGCAGGGCTGCAAAGGTGAGGATGTGCGCTTTTTTCTGCTGGCCACCCACTACCGCAAGCCCCTCACCTTCAGCGACGACACCTTCAAGGCTGCGGCCCGGGCCCGGGCCCGCCTGGACCATTTTCTCACCCGTCTCAGCACCGTGACCGCTGAGGATGACACCGGCCTCGCCCGGGTGGAAGAAGGCCTCTTCCAGCTCAAAAAGGATGTGGTCCAGGCCCTGGATGACGACCTGAACATTTCCCGGGGTCTGTCCGCGCTCTTCAGCCTGGTGGGGGATCTGAATGTTGAGCTGGATCAGGGTAAACTGGGACGCAAAGGTGCTCACGCAGTGATGACCCGCCTGGCCGAAATTGACGATATCCTGGGGGTCATGAATCCCCCGGAGGCCGGTCGGGATGCTGACATTGAGGCGCGCCTGGCGGAGCGGGAAGCGGCGCGCCAACGCCGGGATTGGGACACCGCGGACCGCATCCGGGCCGAACTGGAGGACGAGGGCCTCGAGATCATCGACACCCCGGCCGGCCCCCGCTGGCAGAGGCGCTGACCAAGATGGAGCGGGCCAGCGGCGGTGCCGGTCCTACGCTCCTGGCTTGTCTCCTCGCACTTAGGACGTGCAGCCCGATTTTTTATAAAACCCCTGCATAGTGGAGGTGGATTATGGGCCCGGGTTATTACTGGTGGGACCATATGTGGTTTTTTCCCATGTTCATGCCCGTGTTCTTTGTACTGGTAGTGGTTTTTGTCCTGTACTTCCTCTTTGGCCGCGGTGGAGGCCGACCGCCCTCGGAAACCCCACCAGGCGGGGTAAGCGAATCCCCCCTGGATATCCTCAAAAAGCGCTATGCCCGAGGGGAAATAACCAGGGAGGAATACGAGCAGATCAAGAAAGACTTGCTGAGTTAGCCGCGCCACGAGACATTCGCAAGAATCCGACCACGATCTAGGGAAGGGGTAAGTGGCATGAAAAAAAAGGTTTTTCTTATTGGTTTTCTTATCTTGGGCCTCTCGGGATGGGTGTGGGGAGCTTCCCCCGAAAGTTACTTTCCCTTGCAAGAAGGCATGGTCTGGGAATTTCAGCACACTTTCCTCGACCTCAAGACCGATAAGCAAATCGGGGCGGCCAAATCCGTCAAGGAAAATTTGGCCCCCACGGAACTTAAGGGCCTCAAAGTCGTGCCCCAGGTTTTCTCCTTTTATGAACCCGCCGATACTTTGAAACAAAAGCTCAAATACTTCATTGTCCAGGATGCCGGCGGCTTTTATGTGGTGGCCCGCCAATCCCTGAACCAACCGGAACCCACCTTCCTGCCGGAAAAATTCTTCATTCTCAAATTTCCCTTGACCAAGGGAGCGACCTGGAAACAATCGGCCCGCGGGCTGATCATCCACAACACCGTGGAGGACACCGCGGCCACGGTCCAGGTGCCCGCGGGCACCTTTGAAAATTGTCTCCTGATTAAAAAAATCTATTTCCATGAGAAAGACCCCAAAAACGCGGTGCAGGAAGGCCATTTCTGGTTTGCGCCGCAGGTGGGCAATGTCAAAGTGGTCCGGAAAAATACGCCGGAAAACAAAGAAATTATTCAAGAGCTGGTTTCTTTTCAGAAATAAAAGAGAAGAGTTACTCATGAATGACAAGCTCTGGGGCGGGCGCTTTGAGGGCGTGACGGAAAAGGCGGTGGAGGAGTTCACCAGCTCCCTCCATTTCGACCGGCGGCTTTACCGCCATGACATTCAGGGGTCCATGGCCCATGCCCGCATGTTGGCCCGACAGGGCATTCTCAGCGGGGAAGAAGCGGAAGCCATCATCCTGGGGCTGGCCGAAATCCAGGGGGAGATCGAAGGGGATAACTTTTACTTTGACCCGGCCCTGGAAGACATTCATATGGCCATCGAAGCCCGCCTGATTACCAAAATCGGGGAGACGGGCCGCAAGCTCCACACCGCCAGAAGCAGGAACGACCAGGTGGCCCTGGACATGCGCCTCTATCTGGCCGAGGAAGTGGAGGTATTGCTCCAGGACCTCGCCGAACTCCGGCGGGCCGGGGCTCGGCTGGCCCGGCGCTATGTGCGCGTCATTCTGCCGGGCTACACCCACCTGCAGCGGGCCCAGCCCGTGCTCTTCGCCCATCACCTGCTGGCTTATGACGACATGTGGCGCCGGGACCAGCTGCGTCTTAAAGAGTCCCTGGCCCGGATTCGGGTGTCGCCCCTGGGGGCCGCGGCCCTGGCCGGCACCACCTTTCCCATCGACCCGGAATACACCGCCGGGCTCCTGGAATTCCCCGAGGTTTTTCGTAACAGCCTCGATGCGGTGAGCGACCGGGATTTTCTGCTGGAATTCCTGTCCCACGCCGCCATCATCATGGTGCACCTGAGCCGCCTCTCCGAGGAACTTATCCTGTGGGCCAGCGCCGAGTTCGGCTTCGTGGCCCTGCCCGATTCCTATGCCACCGGGTCTTCCATCATGCCCCAGAAAAAAAATCCCGACGTGGCGGAGCTCATCCGGGGGAAATCCGGCCGGGTGGCGGGGCACCTGATGAGCCTGCTCATGACCGTCAAAGGCCTGCCCCTGGCCTACAATCGGGATCTCCAGGAGGACAAGGAGCCCTTGTTCGACGCCGTGGATACGGTCAGGGCCTCGGTGCGCCTCATGGCCGGCATGCTCGGTTCCCTGACCCTCCGGGAGGACCGCATCGCCCAGGCCCTCAAGGGCGGCTTTCTCTCGGCCACGGACCTGGCCGACTACCTGGTCCAGCAAGGCCTTCCCTTCCGCACCGCCCACGAACAGGTGGGCCGGCTGGTGCGCTACGCCGAATTCCAGAGCAAGGAACTGTGGGAGCTTTCCCTGGAAGAGATCCAGCGCTTTGCCTCCCAGGCCGGCCCGGAGGTTTTTGACTGGCTGGCCATAGAAAACGTCGTAGCCCGGCGGGCTTCTCACGGGGGCACCGCGCCGGTGCGGGTGGACGCGGCCCTGGCCCGGGTGGAGCAGGAACTGGGACTGACCTGACCCGTTACCCCGGCTGCGCCAGCCTAAATCGGGACCACAGGCTTC
>CAZLRL010000114.1:6270-8114 GCA_964561645.1 uncultured Desulfobacterales bacterium | reverse complement strand
TTCACTATACCTGATTTCCTTTTGATAACTGTAGGTTATTATATAGTGTTTGGTTTTGTCAGAAGTCTCTGGCACACTCACACGGTGGAAGTCGCTGGTTCAAATCCAGCACCGCCTACCAAGAAAATCAAGGGGTTGCGGTTTTTGACCGTGGCCCCTTTTCCTTTTTGGTGCCCCAGACCAAGAATCAGCAAACAGGTTGGACTGGATGGGAAAAGAATCGGACACTTGGTACAGATAGCGGACAGATTAGAAGACCACTAAAAGTCGCTTAAAATCTAAGTTGCGGACACTTGGGACGGATCGGACGGGTTTTAGGGGATGATAAATTTATTGGTTCAAGATTTCTCTTGACAAAATATAATCATTGGTTATATTAAAGCTGTAATGATTGGTAAGGAACTGAAGCTATGGAGAAAGAAATGGGGCATCACCCAGGTGGACTTGGCCCGGAGGCTGGGAACCTACCAGGTGACCATTGCACGATGGGAAACCGGGGCCAGGAAGATCCCCTTCCTGCTACCCCTGGCCCTGCTTTAGTGTGGGAATGTCCAAAGTGCAAAAAGAGGAATAGCGAAAAAGCCAAAACTTGCACCGGTAAAAAGGATGACAATCTGTGCGGGTTTTTAGGGTGCAAGTTTTCTGGCCGAGTCTGGTGGATTGAGTATTATGACCATGACAAACACCTGAGACGGGAGCGAATCGGCCCAAATAAAGCGGCGGCAGAGCAACGGTTAAGGGAAATCTTGAGTGCCCGAGCGGAGGGCCGTTACATCAAGAAAAGCCCGGATGGTGTCACCCGGTTTAAGGACTTAGTCAAATGGTATCTTGGCCTCCCGGAAGTGAAGGGGAAACGAAGCTATGCAAAGGACCAGATGCATTGTAGGAGACTCATATCCTATTTTGGGGAGAAGCTGCTGAAAGATATTACCCCAGCGAAGGTAGAAGCATATAAGCACCAGCGATTATCCGATATTTCTCACCGCGGGAAACCTACCCGGCCGGCTACCGTGAACCGGGAGATCACTACCTTCAAGACCATATTCAATAAAGCAGTAAAGAATGGCAAGGCAGACCGGAATCCGGCCCAGGGAGTGAAGCAGTTGAAGGAGAATAATGAACGGGACCGGATATTAAGCCAGGAAGAATATGTCCGGCTCCTTGCCCATTGTCCTCCCCACCTGAACCCCATAATCAGGGTCGCCTATCACACTGGCATGAGGCGCGGGGAGATATTAAACCTGACTTGGGGCCAAGTGGACCTGAAGGAAGGTTTTCTCCGTCTGAGAGCAGAGGACACCAAGACCAATGAGGGACGGCTGGTGCCTCTTAACAAGGAATTGATAAAGATGCTTAAGGCCATGCCACGGGGACTGCCCATGACCCCTGTGTTCACTTACAAAGGCCAACCCTTAGCTGAGATGAAGCGAAGTTTCGCCACGGCTTGCAAGAGAGCAGGGATAGAGGGGTTCACCTTTCACGACCTTAGGCACACGGCTATCAATAACTGGCGAATAGCAGGCCATGACTATTTTCGAATCATGGCGGCCACTGGCCATAAAACCATGAATGTCTTCAAGCGGTACAACACGGTGGGCAAAGAAGAGCTTAAGGCCCTGGTAGAGGAAAAAGGATAGCAATATTCACCTATATATTCACCAAGCAAAAAAGAGGGGTTGGCCGAAACAGCCAACCCCTCGTATTTTCTGGCTCCCCGGGACGGACTCGAACCGCCGACCAAGTGGTTAACAGCCACCCGCTCTACCTGCTGAGCTACCGGGGATCAAACAGAGGAGTTATATACTCCTGATTTGTCTTCTCGTCAATCCCTTTTCAACATCCCA